>NZ_RZSR01000768.1:0-2944 GCF_004023265.1 Mesorhizobium sp. M1A.F.Ca.IN.020.06.1.1 | reverse complement strand
GTGCCGGATGAATTCAGGGAGCTGGCGGAGAAGGAGCTGTGAGGGAGGTGCTTCGGCATCTGCTCTGCGGCGCTGGAGATTGGCGAAAGCCGACGCGCCGTCCGATCTCCCCCTTGTGGGGAGATGTCGCCGAAGGCGACAGAGGGCGTCGCCGCGCGTGAAGCGCCGGCGTCGTCGGCGACGAAGACAATGCTGGCGATCTATGTGAGACGACCCTCTCTGGCCTGCCGGCCGTATCCCCCTCAAGGGTTGAGATCACGCGCTCGGTCGGCTGCCCTCAACCCGCCACCGCCCAGTCCAGCCGCATCGCCGCGCTCATCGTTTGCCCATCTTCAAGCACCGTCAGCCCTTCGCCGTGATGCGCATCGACCGGGTGCGACACCGGCTCGAAGCAGAAGAAGTCGGCGTCGGATGACGGGGAATAGAGGATATAGACGCCAAGCTCCGGCGAGGCGGTGAGCGTGACCCCGATCCCCTCCTCGAGCTGCGCGATCGAGGCGCGACGATTCCAGCCGTCGAAGGCGTTGTTGACCCAGTCCCACGGCAGCGGGATGGAGCGCGAGAAATCCCAGGCCGGGCGCTCGCTCACGGGCACGACGCCGACCGGCAAATGGCGCTCGTCCTCCAGCCAGACACGCCCGGCCTTGGCCTCGAGCAGGGTTGTGTCGCCGCGCGGGAACCAGGGATGGAAACCGAGGCCGTAAGGCAGGCGCATGCCGGCGCGGTTCTCCACCGTCAGCCGCGCCTCCAGCGCGCCGTCCCGCAGCGCATAGGTCACGGTAGCAGCATAGCGGTAAGGACCGATCGCGCCCTCGTCGAGCACCAGCTCCGCCTCGGTGTCCGTGCGGCGGGCAAGCCGCCACGGTTTCTGGAAACCGTCGCCGTGGATCGGAAAGGCTTCGCCCGGAACGTTCGGCGCGACCGCGTGGAAGCGGCCGTCGAAAGTGAAGCCGCCGCCGGAGATGCGGTTCGACCACGGCACCAGGAGCTGGCAGCCGGACGTCCCGGTGCCATCGCCGGGCTTCAGCAGCGGAACCGGCGCGCTGCCGATCACCAGCGCGTCATAGCGCGCGATCGCCGCGCCCTTCTCCGGCGCCAGCACCAGCCTCGCCTGCCCGTCGTTCAGCTTGACCGCGCCGGCCATATCCTCACCAGCCGCCATCGATGGCGATGTTCTGGCCGCTGATCATGTCGGAGGCGGGTGAGGCGAGGAACAGGACGAGCTCGGCGACATTGTCAGGCTCGATGCGCGTCTTGAGGCTTTGGTTCTCGAGGATACAGTCATTGTACTGCTTCAACCGGTCGCCGAAGACGCGCGCCTCCGCCTCCGAGACCACCGCGCCCGGCGACACGGCGTTGACGCGGATGCCATGCGGCCCGAGCTCGCGCGCCAGCGACTTGGTGAGCCCGAGCATGGCGCCCTTCGAGGCGACATAGGGTACGTAGCCGTCCCAGCGGCCGTTGAGCGTGATCGAGCAGAAGTTGACGATCTTGCCGTAGCCCTTCGCCTTCATGCCCGGCGCGCAGGCCCGCGCCAGCGCAAAGGCGGCCGAGGAATTGACGCGGATCTGATCCTCATATTCGGCCAGCGAGAACTGCTCGAACGGCCGGTTGATGATCAGCGCCGCGTTGTTGATCAGGATATCGATCCCACCTTCCTTCGCCGCCAGCGCGGCAACAGCCGCTTCCGCATCGGCCAGCCGGTTGAGATCGCAGCCGACGAAGGCCATATCGCCCCTGGCCTGTCCGGCAAGTCTCGCCACCGTCTGCTCGCCCTCACTAATGTCGGGGCGGTCGAGCACCAGCACGCGCGCGCCGGCCCGCGCCAGCGTTACCGCCTGGGCCCGGCCGAGCGAGCCGAGGCCACCCGTCAGCAACACTTTACGACCAGCGAGCGCCTTCATTGCCTAACCCCTCACAGGACAGAATGGACTTCGTCGATCGAAGTGTCGCCGATGCGCTTGTCCAGCACGATCTCGCCGCGCGCCATCGCGACGATACGGTCGCAGCACTCGAAGACGTGGTGCATGTTGTGACTGATGAAGACGCCTGTCACCCCCTGTTCCTTCAGGCCGCGCACGAAGCCGATCACCTTGTTGGTCTCCTTGACCGAGAGGTGATTGGTTGGCTCGTCGAGGATCATTACCTTCGACTTGAAGTGCATGGCGCGCGCGATCGCGACGCCCTGGCGCTGGCCTCCGGAGAGCTCGCCGACGAGCGCGTCGGGGGAGCGCAGATGCAGGTCGACATTGGCGATGGCGCGCACGCCTTCCTCGGCCATCTTCTTCTGGTCGAGGATGCCGACGCCGAGGATCGAAAACCGGGTCGGCTCACGGCCGATGAACAGGTTGCGGGCGATCGACATGGTGGGGACCATGGAATTGTACTGGTAGATGGTCTCAATGCCGAGATCCATCGCGTCGCGCGGCGTCGCGATGCTGACCTCCCTGCCCTCGACCTTGATCTCGCCCTGGTCGGCGCGGTGGACGCCGGACAGGATGTTGATCAAGGTCGACTTGCCGGCGCCGTTGTCGCCGACCAGGCCGAGCGCCTCGCCGCGCTTGAAGTCGAGCGTGACGCCTTTGAGGGCATGCACGCCGGAATACCATTTGTGCAGATCGCGCACAGAGATGATGGCATCGCTCACGGCTCAGCCCTCCATCTTGATGGCCTTGGCGCGCTTGCGCATCCAGGCATTGGCGACGACGGCGAAGATGGTCAGGAAGCCGATGGCGAATTTGAACCAGTTGGCGTCGACATGGCTGAGCACAAGGCCGTTGTCGATGACCCGGATGAGCGTCGTGCCGATGATGCCGCCCATGACGGTGCCGATGCCGCCGGCGAGCGAGGCGCCGCCGATGACGGCGGATGCCACCGCCTGCAGCTCCATGCCCTCGCCGATCGAAGGCAGCGGCGACCCCAGCCGCAGCAACTGCAGCATGCC
>NZ_RZSR01000767.1:0-2946 GCF_004023265.1 Mesorhizobium sp. M1A.F.Ca.IN.020.06.1.1 | reverse complement strand
CCTATGATGTGATCAAGGCCTCCGACGTCATCGTCGGGACTGGCTGACGACTTGAGCGCTGGCAGCGCTCAAAGGGGGCCTTATACCGCGATCGGCGCCTTGATATTGGCGTCCGCAAAATAGTTCTCGAGGCGGAAATCCTCGAAGCGGAAGGCAAAAAGATCCTTCACATCTGGGTTGATCCACATCTTCGGCAGCGGCTTCGGCGTGCGCCGCATCTGCTCGCGCGCCTGCTCGAAATGGTTCGAGTAAAGATGCGCATCGCCGAGCGTCTGGACGAAATCGCCAGGCTTCAGGCCGGTGACCTGCGCCACCATCAGGGTCAGCAGGGCGTAGGATGCGATGTTGAACGGCACGCCCAGGAAAATGTCGGCCGAGCGCTGGTAGAGCTGGCAGGAGAGCCGGCCTTCCGAAACGTAGAACTGGAACAGGCAATGGCAGGGCGGCAGCGCCATCGCCTCCACTTGGGCCGGATTCCAGGCTGAGACGATCAACCGGCGCGAATTGGGATTCTTGCGTACCTCCTTGAGAAGGGCGGCGATCTGGTCGATCTCGCCGCCGTGCCCATCCGGCCATGAGCGCCACTGCTTGCCGTAGACAGGGCCGAGATCGCCGTTCTCGTCGGCCCATTCGTCCCAGATGGTGACGCCGTTGTCGTTGAGATATTTGATGTTGGTGTCGCCCGCCAGGAACCACAGCAACTCGTGGATGATCGACTTCAGATGCAGCTTCTTGGTGGTGGTGACCGGGAAGCCGCGTGAAAGGTCGAAGCGCATCTGGTAGCCGAACACCGACCGCGTGCCGGTGCCGGTGCGGTCGCCGCGATCGGCGCCGTTCTCCAGCACATGCTTCAACAGGTCGAGATATTGGCGCATCGGCTCGGCCTCGATTCGGATGACAAGCGATCATAGCCGACTGGCGGTCGGTCGAATACCCAAAGCCTACAGATGTCGATCCGGCGCCGAAAAATCCACGGCGCCGGCACGTTGCCATGCTGGCTGCCGATGGCCTTGCCTCACAGAGAACCCAGTTTGCCCAGGTCCTTCGCCACCAGATAGTAGAAGGTCACGCGGCTCTTGGTGTTGTCGGCGGCCATCGCCTTGCACGCCTTCTCGATCGAGGCGTCGGCCTTCTTGGCGTCGGCAATCCCAAGCTTCTTGGTCACCCAGTTGTCCCGGACGCGCTCGAGCTCCTTCGGGTCCGCACAAGAGACCAGGGAGGAATCGCGGTTCCTGAGCGCGATGCCCAAGTGCTTGACGATCTTCTCGACCGCATCGGCGCTGGCGCCGGCATCGTATTTCTTCACATCCGCAAGATAGTCGGCCATGAAACTTCCCCTCGTCGGCGCCACGGATCCGATCGATGAGGCTTGTGGCGCGCCGCGCAACTTGTGCGCTAGGTCAGGATATTCCTCATCGCCGGCGGAGCTTCGATTGAGCAGACGCGCAAGTCAACCCTCGGCTGTCGAGTTTGGCGCAGGGGACAAGCCTCGACTTGGCCCTTTCATTTTTCGTAACCGCTCCCTATATTCGCTTCGTCGGCTTGACCGACTATGGCGATAAACAGGCGATGAAATAAGCCGTTCGGACCCGGGGGCGGTACCCGGCGCCTCCACCAAAAACCGCTCTTCCAAAGGGAGCGGCTTTTGCTGGGGGCGAAATAGGATCGACGAAGGTGTAAAGATCGTACTTTTGCCCGGCATTGTACCACCGTCATCGGGCTAAACTTATAGTTGCCAACGACAACTATGCGGAAGCTCGTCTCGCTGCTTAATGCAGTGCGAACGCTTCAAATCAAGCCCTAGAGGTTCGCACTTCTAGGCGGGGTTCGGAGGTACCTGGCAACAGAAACCTCCACCTTACCCCTCGCCTTCTTTCCAAGTCAATTGAACGGCCAAGCATGCTTGGCGCGCATGCTTGCGGTCCTGCCTGGGCTGAAAAAGGCCGGGCAATCCCGGCCTCTTCCGATTTTCTATCCGCGTCTTACTCGGCAGGCGCTTCGACCGCTTCGCGCGCACGGCCGAGCGTCAGCTT
The DNA here is from genome assembly GCF_004023265.1 of Mesorhizobium sp. M1A.F.Ca.IN.020.06.1.1. Lineage (NCBI taxonomy): Bacteria > Pseudomonadati > Pseudomonadota > Alphaproteobacteria > Hyphomicrobiales > Phyllobacteriaceae > Mesorhizobium > Mesorhizobium sp. M1A.F.Ca.IN.020.06.1.1. Next base: position 913 of record NZ_RZSR01000767.1, on the reverse strand, counting down.
GGCCAGCATGAAGGAAATCACCGCGCAGAGCGTGATGCCGGCCACCATCGGCAGCGGCGTGCCGTCGAAGAAGAGGCCCGCCACGCCCATGGCCAGCGCGCCGATGGCGAAGTGCAGCGTGCCCATCAGCGCCGATGCCGTGCCGGCGATCTCGCCATGCTCTTCCATCGCCAGCACGGAGGTGGTCGGAATGACCAGGCCAAGGAAGCCGTAGCCGACAAAGAGCAGCGCCGCCATCACGTCGAGCCGGTCGACACCGGATGCCATGATCGCGAACAGCGCCACCATCACCGTGGCATAGCCGGTCACCGCGACCCACACGACCCGCTTCAAGCCGAAGCGATCCGCCAGCATCCCGGTCAGCTGCGACATGCCGATGAAGGCGACCGCGTTGATCGAGAAGAACACGCTGTAGACCGACGGCGACAGGCCGTAGTGGTCGATCAGGATGAAGGACGAACTTGACAGATAGACGAAGAAGCTCGCAATGCCGAAGCCGGCGATCGCCGTCAGGCCAAGGAAGTTGCGGTCGCTCATCAGGTAGCGGTAACCGGCAAGTGCCGTGCCGAAGGACGAGTTGGCGCGCTCCTCCGCCGAACGCGTCTCTTTCAGCGAGGTCGCGAGCAGGATGGTGGCTAAAGCGGCGGCGCCCGTCACAGTCCAGAACACGGCACGCCAGCCGAAGCTCTCGATGATCTGGCTGCCCGTGAGCGGCGCGAGGATAGGCGACACCGAGAACACCAGCATCAGCAGCGACATCAGCTTGGCGGCCTCGTTGCCGGTGTGCAGGTCGCGCACGATGGCGCGCGGCACTGCCATGCCCGCGCTGGCGCCGAGCCCCTGCAGGAAGCGGAAGGCGATCAGCCACTCGATATTGGGCGCCATAGCCGAGCCGACGCCGCCAACCATGAAC
>NZ_RZSR01000766.1:0-2948 GCF_004023265.1 Mesorhizobium sp. M1A.F.Ca.IN.020.06.1.1 | reverse complement strand
CCTTGACGATGTTAGCTGCAAAGAAGCCGGTATCGATGAAGACGAACACCGCCATTAAGGCTATCGCGACGCCGAGCGGCCATTTCCAGATGCGCGTCATCACAACAAAAAGCAGTATGTTCGTCACCAGCATATTGCCGGTCACCGAAATACCGTAGGCCGAGGCCAGCCGGCTGGATTCGCCGAAGCCGACCACCAGCAGCATCACCACCAGCGCCAGCATCAGGTTGATGCGCGGCAGATAGATCTGGCCCGACTGTTTTTCCGACGTGTGCTGGATGACGAAACGCGGCAGCATGTTGAGCTGTACCGCTTGCCTGGTCAGCGAAAAGGCGCCGGAGATCACCGCCTGGCAGGCGATCACGGTCGCCGCCGTGGCAAGCACGACCATCGGAATAAGCGTCCAGCCCTGGTTCATCTCGAAGAACGGATGACCGACAACGCCGCCATTTGCCAGCACGAAGGCGCCTTGCCCGACATAATTGAGCAACAGACAAGGGAACACGATCGCCAGCCAGGCGAGCACGATCGGCTTGCGGCCGAAATGGCCGAGGTCGGCGTAGAGCGCCTCGGCTCCGGTGACGGCGAGGAAGACTGCACCAACCGTAACGAAGGCGACGTCAGGCGAGTTGACCAGGAACGACACGATGTAATGCGGGCTGATTGCCAGCAGGATTTCCGGGTCGTCCATGATGTGGTTGAGCCCGGAAAGGCCGATGGCCAGGAACCACAGCGCGGTAACGGGTCCGAACACCAATCCTACGCCGCCGGTGCCAAACCGCTGTACCGCAAACACGATCGCCAGGATGGCCAGTGTCAGCGGCACCACATAGGGCTGGAACGTCGGCGTGACGACATTCATACCTTCGACCGCCGACAGTACCGAGATTGCCGGCGTAATGACGGCGTCGCCAAAAAAAAGCGCCGCGCCGACGATGCCGATGCCGATGCCGATGCCGAGGATCACCGCAGAGCAGGTCGGGAAACTGTTGCGCGCCAGCGCCATAAGCGACAGCACTCCGCCCTCGCCTCGATTGTCGGCGCGGAGCACGAACATGATGTATTTGATCGTCACGGTGATCGTCAGGGACCAGATGATCAGCGAGAGTACGCCGAGGATGTCGCCACGGCTGGCGACGTTGCCACCCGCTGATGCATGCAACGCCTCGCGAAATGCATAGATCGGGCTGGTGCCTATATCGCCATAAACGACACCTAGTGCGCCCAACATCAGCGCCTTGGTGCTGTGCTGCTCGACCTCAGAATGGCTCGATTGTTCGACAGGTTCTGCCTCGTTACCAGCATTGGTAAGGGCCATGGACGACACTCCGATAAGCGCGCGGTGCTCTACGCTTGCTGCACTGCAATATCAAGTTCCGTCACGTAATGTCTGCCGTCTCGCCTGTCGTTGCTCGCCTTGGTAGACTCGCCAGCCCGCAGCCCTACCGAGCAGCAATAGCGCCCCGGCAGAACCCTCAATCGCCCAGATCAATGAATGGTTATCGCCCACAGTGCCCCCCCGCGATGCGGCCGATGGCGACCAGGGTGTCGTGGGCGCACAAGGATGGCGCTTTCCTGATGACGCCGTGCTCCAGGTGTGATCGCACCGTTGCTGCGCAAGCCATTTACTTGCTCGTCCCAGCGAGGACCGTGGCCAACTGGAACGCAGGGCCACGCCGCTCACCGGCCGCACTTTGCGGCGCAGATAACGATTCGATCTCCGCGGCGAGATTCTGGTTGAAGAAGCCACCAAGCTTGTCGAAGGACACACGGTCGTAATATCGACATGCCAGTATCCGCAACCCAGAAAAGCTCCTTGGGCTCCGCTGCGCGCGCCACGAACAACCCGATCTTCTCTGCGAAGAGGACGCCGTAATCCTTCAGGTTGAAGCCAAACCGGGGGGCGGCCGTGACGTATGGGCGAAGGGCTAGGAGGCGGGTTCGGTGAGGAACGGCATTGATGTCCACGCCGTCTCCTGGAAAGACAGAGGAATGCGGTGTCACCGACTGGCGCCGGAGGTTGATCCGGTGATTAGGAGGAGCACTCGTTGTCGGATTCTCGACGATGTCGGACATCTGACACAACGCTGCCAGAGCGATCACGTTGTTCCGAAACGATTTTCCCAGTTGGCACGACAATTGCGGTCCTATGCGCAAAAGCACTGCGATGCCGCACCGACTGGAAGAACTCATCAATGATCACGCTTTTCGAACATGTGGGCGCCGCTACCAACACTAAGCGTTCCCGATCAAACGGAAGCCTCTATCCCTTCTTTCTGAAGGCTGTCCGGACATGAACGCATTTGATGTCCGTCCAACGCTGGATGCTCCCGACGACGATCTCTATCTTTGGCTTGAAGATGTGGAAGGCGAGCGGGCACTTGCCTGGGCCGCCGGCCAGTCGGCAAAGACCCTGAAGCACTTCAGTGGAACGCAGTTCGAGCGCGACCGCGCGACTCTGAAGGCAGGCCTGTTCCCTAAGCGGCGTCGCATCTCCCCCGGCCGAGTCGCATGGCTTGAATCCGATATCAGGGCTTGGATGGAAACTAGATCTGAGAGCCGCACCGCATGAATGTAGCCTCCCAATATCTTCTCCCGTCTGTGGCGCATCACGAAGCCGGGCACGCGGTGGCCGCCATCGTTTTGCACCGTCAGATGTTCGACGACGACCGTGAACTCCCTGCTTTCTCAAGTGTTAGTATTTACCCCGACGCCGGTGACGGAGAGTGCGGTGGTTTTGTCGAAGGCACGGTTTTCTATTCAGCGCAAGGATTCACCTCGGAGCTAAAGCCGATTTTCGAGAACGATATGGATCGACATTTCCAACGCGATGAAGCGATCCAAGAGATAGTTGCGTGTCTGGCAGGTCCTTTTGCAGAATCCGCATTCGAAGGCTATCTGGACCCGCGCGATATGGCGATGAATGCGTCCGATGGGAATGAGGGGAG
>NZ_RZSR01000765.1:0-2951 GCF_004023265.1 Mesorhizobium sp. M1A.F.Ca.IN.020.06.1.1 | reverse complement strand
GCTTGTAGCCGATGTGGCTCGGCTTGAAGCCGACCCGTTCGTAGAAGCGGTGCGCGTCGAGCCGGCTCTTGTTGGTCGTCAGTTGCACCACCCTGCAGCCGCGCTCGCGGCATCTTTCGATCGCCCATTCCAGCAGGCTATGCCCGAGCCCCTCTCCGCGCCGGCTCGCCGCGACGCGCACCGCCTCGATCTGGCCGCGCCAAGCGCCCTGCAACGACAGGCCTGGGGATAAAACTGATCTGCAAGGTGCCGATGACTTCGGCGCCGTCCGTCATCACCGCCAGGAAATGGTTCGGGTTGCCGTCTATGGTCGCGAAGGCGTCCTGATAGGCTTGCGCCAAAGGCACGCTTGCATTCTCGCGGGCGCGGCCAAGCGCGTCATCGGCAAGCATCGCGACGATCGCCGCAAGATCGGCTTTGTCCGCGCGGCGGATCAGGACTTCGCTCATCGTCAAACCTCATGCTGGGCGGGTGACCTTATGCATGGCCCGCCGCCAGCCGCAAACTCGGCAGGCTGGATTACGGACAGTTGATCGCGCCGACCGGCTGGCGGGGCGCTTCGGCTATCGCGGTCTTTCGCTTTCTGGTCTATTGCAAGTCTCCCGCCATCCTCCAGCCGTTTCTTGTCGCCGTATCTCCCATGTCAGGCCTGCTCAGCGATCCCTGGTTCTATGCCGCCGCCATTCCGGCGGTCATCCTCGTCGGCCTGTCGAAGGGCGGCTTCGGCGGCGCCGTAGGCTTCGTCGGCGTGCCGCTGATGGCGCTGGCCATCCCGCCGGTGCAGGCGGCGGCCATCCTGCTGCCGATCCTTTGCCTGATGGACATCGTTTCGGTGTGGACATGGTGGGGCGTCTATGATCGCAAGATGCTGGTCGACATGATGCCCGGCGCCGTCATCGGCATCGGCCTCGGCTGGCTGACGGCGGCCCTGGTGACGGAGGAAATGGTGCGGCTGATCGTCGGCGCGGTCGCGCTGGTCTTCGTCCTGCGCTGGATCTATCTGCAGTTTCGCCACGGCGCCGACCACGAGGTGGAGCCGAACCGCATCGCTGCGGCGTTCTGGGGCATCGTTGCGGGCTTCACCAGCTTCGTCGCCCATGTCGGCGGCCCGCCCTTCCAGGTCTACGCGCTGCCGATCCGGCTCGACCCGAAGGTGCTGTCAGGGACGGCGGCGATCTTCTTCGCCGCTACCAACGCGCTGAAGCTCATTCCCTATTTCGCGCTTGGCCAGTTCGACAGCGCCAATCTCACCGCATCGTTTGCGCTGATGCCGCTGGCGCCGCTTTCCACCATCGCCGGCGCCTGGCTGGTGCGCCGCATGCGGCCGGAGGTGTTTTATCCGTTCACATACGCGACGGTGGCGGTGGTGGCGCTCAAGCTGCTCTGGGATGGTATTGCGGGCCTGATGTGATGGGCAGGGCGGCGCACCGGCGCCGCCCGCTACAGAAGGATCAAGCGGCGCTCGGCACCAGCTGGCGGCCGCCGCCAAGCGCAAGCGCTGCGCCGGACGCGATCACCAGCACCATGCCGGCGAGGATGCCGATGTCGTGAAGCGTAGGCTTCAGCACCATGTCGGCGATGATCACCAGCATCACCGCGTAGTCGAAACGCGCCCAGCGCATCATGCGCTGGCCGATGGCGAGAACCGCCGGCGTCACGCCTTCCTTGGCGACCATGGCCCCCATCCGCTCGCCGGTCGGCTTGAAAACGAGCATGCCGATCGAGAAGGTCGTGGCGTAGCCGACAAGGCCGATGATGATCCACAGGTCGGAAAAGCCAACCCAGAAGCCGCACATGATCAGGCCGAAAATCAGGGTGAGCATCGACATCGGCGCGAAGAAGCGGCCGCCGAGCTCGCCGCTCGCCCGCATCGCTTGCAGCTTGTCCTGGATGTTGCCGGCGCGCTCGGCGAGCACGCCGAGCAGGAACAGGACGAAGCCGCCGCCGACCCACAGGATGGCCGAGACGACGTGAAGGAATTTGACGATCGAATACCAGTCCATGGTGTGCTCCTGCATTTCTTGATCGGTGACGGCGTCGACTGCGCCAGCCCAGAGGAGCGGGCGTTTAGCGCGGAGCGTGTTTCGAAACGATGTCGCGGCGGCGGGGCCGATGTTTCGGCGCCACCATATGCATCCAGGGCTTGATGGCGCGGGAGGAGTCGGGCCGTCCCGTTCCGGCACAGGAAAAGTCCGTTCGCTTGAAAATTCCGCGCGGCGTTAAGGCTTCATTAAGCTTTACAGGCGTTTACTAGGACCATCCAGTTTGTCTGGATTCTTACCGAGTGGTTGGAGCCACTTTGTTTGACGCCTCCCTGTTAAACTCCTGAGAGCCGCCTTATCCGCGGCTCTTTTTTTGCCCGTTGGCCGCCGGCGGGCAGCGCGCCTCGGCGTTAACCGTTTGTTAAACATGCGCTTGCCTTCATGGGCATCGAAGCGCATTTTCAAGCCTCAGTCGTTTAAGGGTGCAGGCCGTATCGGCAAGGATGCCGAATCGGCTTGCGGCAGTGCAGGGGCGTATCGATGAACGAGCCTTCGAAGGGCAGCGCGAAAACCATAAAGCTCGCGGAACGCCGGGTTTTCTCCCAATCCTTTAAGCCGCTTTACCAGGAGGGCATGGGCCTGGTCGAACAGGCGGCCGAATATCTTGACGGCAAGGGCAGGCTCGAAGCCAAGAAGCTGTCGCGCACGGCGGCGACGCTCTATGCGGCCGAATCGATGCGTCTTACCACGAGGCTGATGCAGGTCGCCTCCTGGCTGCTTTTGCAGCGCGCGGCCAATTCCGGCGAGATGACCCGCGACCAGGTCGCCTCGGAAAAATCCAAGGTGCGGCTCGATACCGCCTCCGCGCATGACGAGGCGCTGGGCTGGAGCGAATTGCCAAAGGACTTCCTGGACCTGGTGAGCCGGTCGCTGCGCCTGCAGGCGCTGGTGAAGCGCATGGACGAGGAG
>NZ_RZSR01000764.1:0-2952 GCF_004023265.1 Mesorhizobium sp. M1A.F.Ca.IN.020.06.1.1 | reverse complement strand
ATCGAGGACTATGCCGAGCTGGTGCGCGTCGCCCGCCATAGCGGCATCGCCGTCGTCCAGTTCTCCGGTCTTTCGGAGCTGGGGCAGGGCGGCAAGCTGGTTCTCGATGCCGTCGAGATGGAAACCATCATGCGCCGTTCGGCGGTCGCCACCGACATCGCGCGCATCGGCGCCTTCGTCGGCGGCAAGCGCGTGCTGGTCACCGGCGGAGCCGGCTCCATCGGCCGTGTGCTGGTCAAGCGCGCGCTGGAGCTCGGCGCCGAGGCGGTGCTGGTGGCCGACAATTCCGAGTTCGGCATCTTCCAGCTCGATCAGATCATCGACGAGAAAGACCGCGGCCGGCTGGCCAGCCGCATCGTCGATGTCACCGACCGGCCGCACATGATGCGCCTCGTCAGCGAGTTCAAACCCGCCATCATCTTTCACGCCGCGGCGCTGAAGCATGTGCCGCTGCTGGAAGAGAACTGGGAAGCGGCGATCGAAACGAATGTCTTCGGCACGCTCGCCTGCGCCGAGGTCGCGGCCGAATGCGGGGTGCCGCAGTTCCTGCTGATTTCCAGCGACAAGGCCGTCGACCCGAGCTCGATGCTTGGCGTCACCAAGCGCGCGGCCGAACAGATCGTCTCCTCGCTGCATGAAACGCACGCCGCACCGTCGCCTTTCCCTGCCGGCGGGCTGAACGGCCGCCATGCCGGCGTCCCAACTGTGCGTCGTCCCGGCACCAAATTCATCGCCGTGCGCTTCGGCAACGTCTTCGGCTCCAACGGCTCGGTGGCGACCATCTTCCAGGCGCAGATCGAGGCCGGCGGGCCGGTCACCATCACCGACCGGCGCATGACGCGCTATTTCATGACAGTGGCCGAGGCGGTCGATCTCGTCATCATGTCGGCCGCCGATGCCGAGCGGCGCCAGGGCAGGGACGACTATGCCATCTACATGCTGGACATGGGCGAGCCCGTGCCGATCCTCGAAGTCGCCGAAACCATGATCCGCATGGCCGGCAAAAGCCCCTATACCGACATTCCGATCCGCTTCACCGGCATCAGGCCCGGCGAGAAGCTGCACGAGGCGCTGCATGGCGAAGGCGAGGAGGTCGTCAAGCTCGACATCGCCAAGATCTTCGGCCTCAGGACCGACGTCGTCGAGTGGCGGAGGATCGAGGCCGCGCTGCCGGCGCTGGTGGCCGCCATACGGGACCAGGACAAGGCCGCGGCCCTCGCGATCCTGGCCGGGCTCAACCGGGCAGGGCAAGGCATTGGCGGCGCGCCCCAGCGGGCGGTGCCGAAAGCGGCCGGACAGATCAGTTAGCCCTGTGCCGCCCTCCCGCAATTGGCTATTGAAGCCTGTTCGAATGCCCTGCGGGGTTCTGAAGCAGTGACCGGAAAAGATCAGCGCGTGGCCGTTCTCATGGGCACGAGGGATGGCGCCGCCTTTATCGGCGAACAGTTGCAATCCTTGCTCGCCCAATCATGGCCCCATGTCGATCTCTGGGTTTCCGACGACGGCTCGACGGACGCCACGCTCGCGATCATTGAGGCGTGGCGGTCCCGCTGGAACAAGGGCTCCCTTGCGCTGGTGCAGGGCCCGCGAAACGGCTTCGCCGCCAACTTCCGCTCGATGATCATCGATCCGCGCGTCGATGCCGATTACTACGCCTTTTGCGACCAGGACGATGTCTGGGAGCCGGACCGGCTGGAGAGCGCCATTCGCTGGATGGAGACACAGGATATGGCAATGCCGCTGCTGTTCTGCTCGCGCACGGCGACCATTTCGGAGACCGGCGTCCCGGCCGGCCATTCGCCGCTGTTCCGCCGCCTGCCATCCTTCCGCAACGCCCTGGTGCAGAGCATCGCCGGCGGCAACACCATGCTCTTCAACCGCGCGGCGCGCGACCTCCTGGCGAAGGCATCGGCAAGAACCGAATTCGTCAGCCATGACTGGTGGGCCTATCTCGTCGTCACCGCCGCCGGCGGCAAGGTCCGTTACGAGCCGCGGCCGCTGGTCAGATACCGGCAGCACGGGGCGAATCTGGTTGGCGCCAACATCTCGTGGAAGGCGAGGCTTTCGAGGCTCGGGCGGCTGTTCCAGGGCCAGTTCGCCACCTGGACGGACAGCAATCTCAGAGGCCTTGCCGTCAACCGCGACCTCGTCACACGCGATGCAGCACGCTGCCTTCGCCTGTTCATCAGGGCGCGCAAGGGCAGTGCTCTCAGGCGCTTCAGCCTGCTCGGCAAAAGCGGCGTCTACCGGCAGACCCTGATGGGCACGCTCGGCCTCTACCTTGCCTTTCTTTGGCGGCGGATCTGAGCCGTGACGGCAAAGCGGGCTTTCGACCTGACCATCGCGGCCGTCATGCTGGCGGTTACGTCTCCCGTTGTGCTGATCGCCATGCTGGCGGTCAGGGCGACGTCGTCCGGACCGGCCATCTTTTCGCAGCCGCGCGTCGGGCGCGGCGGCGCTGTCTTTGCCTGCCACAAGCTGCGCACCATGCATCGCAACACCCCGTCCTTGCCAACGCACGAGGCGCCTGCCGGGTCGGTCACCGCGGTGGGCAGGGTGCTGCGCTCGACCAAGATCGACGAGCTGCCGCAGCTCTGGAACGTGCTCAAGGGCGAGATGAGCCTTGTCGGTCCCCGTCCATGCCTGCCGACGCAAACGGAGCTGATCGGCCACCGGCAGCGGCTGGGCGTGCTTTCGGCGCTTCCGGGCATCACCGGGCTGGCGCAGATCAAGGGCATCGACATGTCCGACCCGAAACTCTGCGCCGAGATCGACGCTGCCTATCTGAAGGCCGCTTCGATCGGCCTCGACCTCAGGATATTGCTGGGGACATTCTACCGGGCCTGAGCGGCCTTTTCTCGCGCCAGTTCCTCAAGCCGGCCGAGCGTAGCGGTTTCCGGCATCCAACCTTCCGCGGCCAGCAGCGACGGATCGCAGATCTGGGTCGCGGTC
>NZ_RZSR01000763.1:0-2959 GCF_004023265.1 Mesorhizobium sp. M1A.F.Ca.IN.020.06.1.1 | reverse complement strand
GCCTGGCGGCGCGACCTCCACGCCCACCCGGAATTCGGCTTCGAGGAAAAGAGCACCGCCGCCTTCGTGGCGGAGAAGCTTCGCGCCTTCGGGCTCGAAGTCGCGGAAGGCATCGGCGGCACCGGCGTTGTCGGCACGCTGGCCAGGGGCAGCGGCAATCGCGCGATTGCGCTGCGCGCCGACATGGATGCGCTGCGCATCGCCGAGCAAGGGACGCGAGCCTGGACCTCGCAGACGCCCGGCACCATGCATGCGTGCGGCCATGACGGCCACACCGCCATGCTGCTCGGCGCGGCGAAGCTGCTGGCGGAAGAAGGGGGCTTCGACGGCACGGTGCGGTTCATCTTCCAGCCGGCCGAGGAGTGGGGCAGGGGCGCGCTTGCGATGATCGAAGACGGGCTCATCGAACGCTTTCCCTTCGAGGAAATCTTCGGGCTGCACAATATGCCGGGCTTGCCCATCGGCCACTTCGAAACCCGGAGCGGTCCGATCATGTCGGCCGAGGACAATTTCGAGATCGTGCTGAAAGGCTTGGGCGGCCACGCCGCCAGGCCGCACGACGCTCGCGAGACGCTGATTGCCGCCTGCGCGCTGGTCGTCAACCTGCAGACCATCGTCTCGCGACGCCTGAGCCCCGTCGATATCGGCGTCGTCTCGGTCACCGAGCTCATCACCGACGGCACCCGCAACGCGCTGCCCGGCCTCGCCCGCATCCTTGGCGACTGTCGCAGTTTCCGGCCCGAGGTGAGCGCGGCGATCGAGAAGGAGATGCGCGGCATCGCCGAAGGCACGGCGCAGGCCTATAACGTAGCGGCTGAGGTCACTTACACGCGCGAGTTCGTGCCCTTGATCAACGACGCGGCGCTGGTGAATGAGGCGCTTGCTGCGGCCCGAACGGTGCTGGCCGGCGATGCCGTCGGCATCGCCGCCGAGCCGATGACCGCCTCGGAGGATTTCGCCCGCTTCCTCACCGAAGTGCCCGGCTGTTTCGTCTTCCTCGGCAACGGCAATTCCGCCCCGCTGCACAACCCGGCCTACGATTTCAACGATGAAGGCCTGCTGCATGGCGCGCGTTTCCACGCGGCGGTGGTGCGGCGAAGGCTGGCGGCGGGGTAAGGGCGTCTGCGATTGGCGAAAGCGGCGGAGCTTCTGCTTCGTCATCCTCGAGCTTGACCCGAGGATCCATTCGATGACCTTTGGCGTAGAGTTCGGCAGCGCAGAATACTGTAGCTGTTGCAACGCTTTAGCGTAACGGCATGAATCCCAGGGTCTGCGCGCGTCGCTTCGCTCCTTGCTTCGCCCTCGGATGACGAAGCAGATGGGCCGCGATCCTTCGCGCCCCCCTGTTCTGCCGGACCTTTCCTCCAAAAAGCGGGGAGATTGGCAGCTTCACCCCAGTAACCCTTTTTTGTCAGCTTTCATGCACTATGCCCGAACGGGGACGGCAAGAACGAGGGCATGGCGGACGACACCAAACGCAACGGCGAATTCTGGGCGCTGGCGCTCGATCGCGCCCAGCTCGGCCTATGGGACTGGAATCTCCCGACGGGCGATTGCTACTATTCGCCGACCTGGTGGAAGATGCTGGGTTATGCCGAGGGCGAGCTCGATACCTCCGATCTGTGGCTGAAGCTCACTCATCCCGACGACTGCGAGCGAGCACTGGCGAGCGGCGACCGCCATATCGCTGGTGACACCGAGTCGATCGAGACGGAACTACGGCTGAAGCACAAGGACGGCCGCTGGGTCTGGGTGCTTGACCGCGGCGGCATCGTCGAGCGCGATGCCGAGGGCAAGCCGCTGCGCCTGATGGGCGTGCAGACCGATATCACCAGGCAGAAGGAGGCCGAGGCCGCGCTTGAGCAGGTCAATGTCCGCTTGCGGCTCGCGCTCGCCGCCAGCGGCACCGGCATCTGGCACTACGATATCGGCACCAACAAGAGCTATTGGGACCCGCGCACTAGGGAGATCTTCGGCCTGGTCAGCGATACCGACGAGGTGACGGCCGATCTCTGGCACACCTATCTCCACCCGGACGACAAGGAGGCCACCGAGCGCGCGCATCTGCCGCCGCCGGGCTCGAAAAGCGTGACCGCCACGCAATACCGTATCGTCCGGCGCGACGGCTCGGTCCGCCATGTCGAGTCGCTGGTGCGTTTGATCGCCGGCGCCGGCTCGGCCGGCCAGATCCTCGGCACGGTACGCGACATCACCGACGAGACGAAGCGCGCCGAGGAGCTCGCTTACGCCGCCCATCACGATGCGCTGACCGGGCTGTGGAACCGCTCGGCCTTCGACCGGCTGCTCGCCGAAAACATCGGCGCGGCGGACCGGCTGCCGCTTGCCGTCTTTTATGTCGACCTCGACTACTTCAAGGCGCTGAACGACTATGCCGGCCATGCCGCGGGCGATATCGCGCTGAAGAGCGTCGCCGGCGGCATCCGCGCCAGCCTGCCGCCTTCGGCCCACGCCGCGCGCCTCGGCGGCGACGAATTCGCGCTGCTGGTTCCGAACTGCAACGACGCTTGCGCCGAGCGGCTGGCGCGTGCCGTGCTCGCCGCGGTGCGCGACGCCGATCTCGGCTCCGCCGTGTCGTCCCGCAGGCTAGCCGCCAGCATCGGCATCGCCTTCGTGCGCGATCCCCGGACGACGGTAACCGATGCGCTCGCCTGCGCCGACGATGCCTGCTACGCCGCCAAAGCCGGCGGGCGCGACCGCTTCGCCGTGTTCTCGGCCGAAACAGCTTCCGGAGCCGGCGGCCTCAACGCCGCGCGGCTTGCCGCCGATCTGGTCGATGCCATGGAGGACAGCCGGTTGAAGCTGTTCGGCCAGGAGATCCATCGCCTCGGCAGGCCTTGGCAAGACAGCCGCCATGTCGAGGTGCTGGCGCGGCTCGAGGCGCGCAACGGCAAGCTGATCTTGCCGGGCGAGTTCATGCCGGTGGCCGAACGCTTCGGCC
>NZ_RZSR01000762.1:0-2962 GCF_004023265.1 Mesorhizobium sp. M1A.F.Ca.IN.020.06.1.1 | reverse complement strand
TCCTGGGACAAGTCCGCCGGGTGCCTGATGACTGGGCGGGCGGCGACCGGCGTAGAGGGGGCGTGAGTTGGACATAGGCTTTCACGCGGAACTGCAGGAACCAGGCTCCTGATGCAAAGGGAGAAGCTCAAGCGGGCCAAACCCGTGAGGCGAGAGTACCGATGCAGGAGACTGGGGCGGACCGACCCGTATGAGCGCTGAGGGCCCTGTAATGGGGCCGGAGCAAAGGGGTCGGATCAGGTGGTCGTATTGTTTGAAACAACTGGAAACAGGATGACTTCGATAGGTACGACAGACAAGCCGTTTCGAATTGCGAAACGACAAGTGTACGAAGCTTACAAAGCGGTCAAAGCCAACCATGGTGCAGCCGGGGTGGATGGGCAGACCTTGGAGATGTTCGAGAAGGACCTTGCAGGAAACCTCTACAAGGTCTGGAATCGGATGTCCTCAGGGACGTACTTCCCGCCGCCGGTTCGCGCTGTCTCCATTCCGAAGAAGAGCGGAGGCGAAAGGGTTTTGGGTGTGCCCACCGTCAGCGACCGGATCGCGCAGATGGTGGTCAAGCAGATGATTGAGCCGGATTTGGACTCCCTCTTTCTTCCAGACTCCTACGGCTACAGGCCGGGAAAATCGGCCCTGGATGCTGTTGGCGTGACGCGGCAGCGGTGCTGGAAGTATGACTGGGTTCTGGAATTCGACATCAAAGGGCTGTTTGACAATCTTCCGCACGATCTCCTGCTGAAGGCGGTCAGGAAACACGTCGCATGCAAGTGGGCTCTGCTCTACATCGAAAGATGGCTGGCAGCGCCGACGGAGAAGAACGGAGAAGTGGTCGAGCGCACACGCGGTACCCCGCAAGGGGGCGTTGTAAGCCCGATCTTGTCGAATCTCTTCATGCACTATGCATTTGATCTGTGGATGACGCGGACACACCCGGACCTACCATGGTGTCGATATGCGGACGATGGCCTTGTGCATTGCCGCAATGAGCAGCAGGCAGAAGCCCTCAAGGCGGAGCTTGGTGCTCGACTGGTAGCATGCGGGCTCCAAATGCATCCGACAAAGACCAAGATCGTCTATTGCAAAGACCAAAGGCGCAGAGGGGAATACCCGAATGTCGTGTTCGACTTCCTTGGGTATCAGTTCCGACCGCGACGCGTGGCGAACACACAGCGAGACGAGTTCTTCTGTGGCTACACGCCTGCGGCCAGCCCAACGGCCATGAAGTCGATGCGAGCCACGATCAAAAGCTTGAACATCCCGCGGCAAACGCCGGGGACGCTGGCTGAAATTGCCCAACAGCTCAATCCACTCCTTCGGGGATGGATAGCCTATTACGGCCGTTACAGCCGTTCGGCCCTGTCCACTCTGGCTGATTACGTCAACCGGAAGCTCAGGGCGTGGATCATGCGTAAGTTCAAGCGCTTTCAGTCTCATAAGACGCGTGCCAGCCTCTTCGTGAGAAAGCTGGCGCGGGAAAATCCAGGACTGTTTGTGCACTGGAAGGCGTTCGGAACGAATACGTTTGCCTGATGGGAGCGGTGTGAATCGAGAGGTTCACGCACCGTTCTGCGAGAGGCCGGCAGGTGAAATCCCTCCGGCCTACTCACCCATGGCGGCTGCACCCCGACATCTGCGGGTTCACATCAGAGCTATTCTACGCGGGGGAACTCCATCCGCGCCAAGGGCTAGAGGGCCAGTTAATTGCTGGCAAGACACGCTTGTCCGGCGCAGGCCTGCGGTGGCTGCCCGTCGCGCATCGCGGCAACCAGAGCAATTCGCCGGAAGAGGCAGAGGCCATCGCAGACCTGGTGCAAGAAGTCATTGCGGCGGACGTTAGCTGGACGGATCGTCTTGAGAACGTTCGTCCGTTGACGCTCGACGACATCCTCATCATCGCACCTTTCAATGCCCAGGTGTTCGAGATTCAAAAGCGCTTGCCCGGCGCACGGGTCGGTACGGTGGACAAGTTTCAGGGGCAGGAGGCGCCGATCGCCATCTATTCGACAGCAACCTCGAGCCCCGCCGATGCACCGCGCGGGATGGAGTTCCTATACAGTCTCAACCGCTTGAATGTGGCTACGTCTCGAGCGAAGTGTATATGTGTCCTGGTGTCGTCTCCCATGCTTTTCCAAGCCGAGTGCCGAACACCTCGCCAGATGCAGCTTGCAAACGCACTTTGCCGCTACTTAGAGCTTGCAACATCGCTTTAGCTGGACGCGCACACCTGCTAGAAGAGGAAGACGAGATCGTCTCTATGGAGAGCTAGAATTGAATAGCAATCGGCAATCCCAACGACGCCGATCGCGCCCGAGAACCGACAGAAAAAACACTTTTGACCGGATGCCCAGAAGCGCAGCGATCCCCGTCATATCCTTGACAATCCCTGGCCTAGCGGCTTCCGCGTACGCCGTTTTCTCTCTCACGCAAGGCGGCCACAAAGAAATTGGCGCAGCCATGGCCAACTGGACTCCCGTAAACGCACCGGCCATTACGGGAACGCCGTCGGTTGTGGACGGCGACACCATCGAGATCCACGGTCAGCGCATCCGCCTCAACGGTATCGATGCGCCTGAAAGCCGCCAGCTCTGCAAAGATGCCAATGGTGTGGATTATCCATGTGGACGTCGGTCCGCCGAGGCCCTGGACACATTTTTGGCCGCGTCTCAGCCAGTACAATGCACCTTCGTGGCATGGGATAAGTATCACCGCTTCGTCGGCGATTGCCGCCGGGCAGACGCTGCCAGTGTTGCCACCTGGATGGTAGATCACGGTCAGGCGCTAGATTGGCCTCGCTACAGCAACGGCGCGTACGCGCAACTCCAGGCGCATGCAAAAGCTGCCAAGATTGGACTATGGGCCGGTGAGTTCGAAGCGCCATGGGATTGGCGCGCTGGTCACGCTGATGACCGAAAGCAAACACAGAATCATAAATTCGGCCTGATAACGCACGGTCAGCTAG
>NZ_RZSR01000075.1:0-10916 GCF_004023265.1 Mesorhizobium sp. M1A.F.Ca.IN.020.06.1.1 | reverse complement strand
ACCTCGATCGGACCGCTGCATGACAGGACGATTTTCCACGACGGCCAAGGCGATGATCTGGCCGTCGTGGAAAATCGTCCTGTCATGCAGCGGTCCGATCGAGGTCGCGCCGGCGTTGCCGAATTTCGGCTTCTCGACCTTGTCCATGTCGCCATAAGTGACGATGTTGAGAAGGCCGGGCACGGCACGGGCATCGTCCAGGTGAAGCTTCGTCACCATGCCCTTGGCGATGCTGCTGGTGGCCAGCGCGCCATAGGCTAGGTTTGCCGTCGGCAGGTCTGCCGGATAGTGGGCTTGCCCGGTGACTTTCAGCCGCGCATCGACGCGCGGCAGCGGTTCGCCCATGTTCTCCTTGGGCTTCGGAGCGGCTGGGTCCATGGTCACACCTTCATGTCTCGCGTTTCGAGCAGCGCGCGCACCAGCGTCCGCTTGCCGAGCTCGATCTTGAACGCATTGTGCTGGCGCGGTTCGGCACCGGCAAAGGCAGCGTCCGCCGCCGCACCTGCCGATGCCTCGTCGAGCTTCTTGCCCTGCAGGGCCGCTTCGGCCTCGCCGGCGCGCCACGGCACCGTCGCCAGCCCGCCGAGCGCAATCCTTGCCTCGCGGACGCTGTCGCCGTCGAGGTCGAGCGCAACGGCCGCCGAGGCCAGCGCAAAGGCATAAGACTCGCGGTCGCGGATCTTCAGGTAATGCGAGCGCCGGGCCCACGGTAAGGCAGGCACCTCGATGGCGGTGATGATCTCGTCCGCCGCCAGATCCGTCTCGATATGCGGCGTGTCGCGGGGCAGCCGATGCAGCCTGGCAAAGGGAATTTCGCGCGCTCCGCGAGACCCCTCGGCTCGAATAACGGCATCGAGCGCAATCAGAGCCTGGGCAAAGTCGCCGTGATAGGTGGCAATGCAGGCATCGCTGGCGCCCAGCACCGCGTGCTGGCGGTTGAAGCCTTCCATCGCCGCGCAGCCCGAACCCGGCACCCGCTTGTTGCAGGCCCAGGAGGGCTCGCGGAAATATTCGCAGCGCGTTCGCTGCAGCATGTTGCCGGCAAGGCTCGCCATGTTGCGGATCTGGCCGCTCGCCGCCAGCCGCAAACTTTCGGCAATGACGGGATAGCGGCGTTTGACTTCGCCATGGTCGGCAGCCTCGCCCATCCGCACCAGGGCGCCGAAGCGCACGCCGTCGTCGGTAACCCTGATCTGCCTCAGCCCTGGCTCTTCGAGCCGGTTGAGGTCCAGCAGCCGGTTGGGCGCCGCCACCCCAAGTTTCATATAGTCTGCAAGATTGGTGCCGCCTGCGATGAACTGCGCGTTCGCCCGTGTCGGCTGGTCGTCCTCGGTGGTAAAGCGGGATGCGATGGCGACCGCGGCGGAGACATCTGTCGGCCGTTCATAGATGAAGGGGCGCATCGTCAGGTTCCTCTCGCCTGATCGCGCGCCTGGACGACCGCGGCGACGATGTTCGGGTAGGCCGCACAGCGGCAGATATTGCCGCTCATGTATTCGCGGATGTCGTCCTCGGAGTTGGCGTGGCCTTCGTTGACGCAGCCGATGGCCGACATGATCTGACCCGGCGTGCAGTAGCCGCACTGGAACGCGTCGTGGTCGATGAAGGCCTGCTGCATCGGATGCAGCTTGCCGTCGCTCGAGGCAAGCCCTTCGACGGTCGTCACCTCCTTGCCGTCGTTCATCACGGCGAAGCTCAAGCAGGAGAGCACGCGCTTTCCGTCCACCAGAACGGTGCAGGCGCCGCACTGCCCATGGTCGCAACCTTTTTTCGTGCCGGTAAGGCCGACATGGTCCCGCAGGGCGTCAAGCAGGCTGGTCCTGGCATCCAGCGAAAGCTCGTAAGGCTGCTTGTTGATGCGCAAGGACACCGCGACCTTTTCCCTCAAGCCGGAACGGGTCGCGGCCGGTTTTGCCGCTCTCGTTGGGGAGCTGAGCAAGGGCGCCGCCGCGGCGGCTGAGACAGTAGCTGTCATGAAGCTTCGCCGGCTGAGGCCGGTCGTGCTTGGCGCGGAAATTCGGGACATGGCTCGCTCCCAGGCTGGCTGTCATCGGGGCTGGCTATGGGGCGCTAACCTCTCAACGGGGGCATTGTTCCGAATTTTGCAGGCGAAGGCCCGGAAGCTCACGCGACTGTGACAGCATCGACGGAAGTCGGAGGCAGAGCACGCCGGGACAGCAGAGGAACGTTCCGCGCAAGGGAGGTTGACTGCCACGCGGCGGTGCGCACCGGCGCTGCGCAAGCTCGCACAACCGATCGAAAGTCACACCGGTAGATACCAATTCCCCAGTTCGAACCGTAGCTGAGCAATAAGGCTAACAGGCCCTGCCCAACGACAGGAGGGGTGGCTTCGAGCAGGGCATTGGAGCGGGGCTCTGGTTCAATGCTGCGGTCCTTGCGCCACCAGATGGAAGCTGTATCGGTCGCGCACGAACTCGTTGAAGAACCGGCCCTTGGACCGAGCAGCCTTGAATGCCGCGTGGGTCTCTGGCTCAACCTGCTCATAGTCATAGCGGTCGCCGCTCGGGACAAACCATACCGAAAGGATTCGTCGCCGGGTCGTAATAGATGTTCCGGTTGGCGGTGGAAGGCATGAAACGAGCGCCCCGTTGGCCAATGCGTAATTCCCGGAGCTGTCAATGGGTTCCGTCGCACCGGCTGCCGACGGATCAGGGCCTTGCGAGACCTGCCGAATTGCCTATCTGAGGTTTATGCCGTCAACGAAATCGAGCGCCACGGCGCAAGTCCGCCAAGGAGATCTTTTCGGTGTCCCGAACAGCCTGCCGGAAGGATTCCGCTACCGGCCGGAGCTGATCACGCGCAACGAAGAAAGCGCGTTGGTGCGCTGCATCGAAGGCCTGCCGTTCAAGCCCTTCGACTTCCACGGCCATCTAGCCAACAGGCAGGTTGTCGGCTTCGGGCTGCGTTACGACTACGACCGCCGCGAGGTCGTGGAAGCACCGGCCATACCCGACTTCCTGCTGCCGCTTCGCGACAAGGTCGCCGACTTCGCCGGTCGGCCCGCGTCGGAGTTCTCGCAGGTGCTGATCAACGAATACCGGCCTGGCGCGGGCATCGGCTGGCATCGCGACAAGCCCCATTTCGAGCTCGTCGCAGGCGTCTCCCTGCTGGCATCCTGCAGTTTCCGGCTGCGCCGCAGGAACGGCGCGACATGGGACCGGCAGACGATCGAGGTCGAGCCGAGATCCGCCTATCTCATGGCCGGTCCGGCGCGCAACGAATGGGAGCACAGCATTCCGCCGCTCGCAGAACACCGCTACTCGGTCACATTTCGGACCTTGCGACCCACGCTGTAAGTCCGACGTTCTGCCAGGCCGATATTCCAAGTCGCCCAATCAGGGGTCGAGCCATGGCGTGGTGTCCTCCACAGCCGTGCCGGCCTTTGCCGGATCGGACGGACGGCGCGCGACGAAGCCGCCGAAACCAGCTTGCGCCTGCAGCTTTTCGCCCGCGATCAGCGGCTCACCACGCAGCAGCACGGTGATCGGCTTGCCCGTCACCGCCTTGCCTTCGTAAGGCGAAAAGTCGACGCGCGAGTGCAGCATTTCGTGGCCGATGGTCCACTTGCGTGCCGGGTCCCAGAGCGCGAGATCAGCGTCCAGGCCGGGGGCGATGCGACCCTTGCGGTGGTCGAGACCGTAGATCGCGGCGGCATTGCGCGAGGTCAGATCCAGATATCGCTGCAGCGAAAGGCGCCCCGTCAGCAGCCCTTCGGAAAACAGCAGCGGCAGCCTGGTTTCCAGGCCCGGAATACCGCTCAATGTCGTGGTGAAACCTGGCTGCGGCGCTTTGCCGATCTTGTCGGCGAAATAATAGGGCGAATGATCGGACGACCAGAGGTCGATGCCGCCGTCCGCCAGCAGCCGCCAGAGATGCTCGCGGCTATGCGGCGTGCGCGGCGGCGGCGAAAAGACGAAGCGGGCGGCGTCCCTGCCTGGGCGGGCGAGGTCCGCGGCACCGAGGAAGATGTATTGCGGGCAGGTTTCGGCCGCGACGTCGACGCCGCGCTGACGCGCCCGCGCGACTTCCTCGGCGGACTGCCGCGACGACACATGGACGATGGCCATGCGGGTGCCGGTCATCTCCGCCAGCGCCAGAGCCCGATGGGTCGCCTCGCGCTCCATGATCTCGCTGTGCGCCACGGCGTGATAGCGCATCTCGGTGCGGCCAAGCTCGATCAGCCGCTGCCGCGTGCGCCGAATGGCGGCATCGTTCTCGGCATGAACCATGACGATCCAGCCGAGCTTCCTCGCCGTATCGAGCACGGTGAAGAACAGGTCGTCGTCGACCGCGAAGCCCTGGTAGGTCATGAAAAGCTTGACCGAAGCAATGCCTTGCCCGGCCAATTGGCTAAGTTGTGCCTCGACGTTGGCGCCGGTCCCCATCGTCACCACCGCATGGAGGCCGTAGTCGATGATGGAACGGCCGGCCGCGCAGCCCATCGCCCGTTCGAGCGCATCCACCGTGGTCATATTTGGACCCGGCATGCCGAAGGGCACGATGCAGGTCGTGCCGCCGAATGCGGCCGAGATGGAGCCCGATTCAAAATCGTCGGCGTTACCGGCCCCGCCCCAAACAGGCTGGTCGAGATGGCAGTGGGCATCGATGCCGCCAGGCATCACCCACAGGCCCGCGGCGTCAATGGTTTGCCCACCTTGCAGGCCTGAATCGATCGCCGCAATGCGGCCGTCATCGATGCCGACGTCGCAATCCCGCCAACCGTCATCCAAAGCGACCCTACCGCCTTTTACGACCAGCTGATGCGAGCGCCGCGCCATTCGTGCCGCTCACGCCGCTGTGCTGTTGCGGGTCACCGGGCAGGCAAGCACCGGTCAGGCCCTCAGCCGCTTGCCATCGGGATCGAAGGGCGGCCTGTCGAGCAACACGGCATTGTGCGGCCGGCCGAGGATCGCGACGGTGACGGCATCGCCGGATTTCACCGAGCCCGCCTTCACGTAGCCGAGCGCCAGCGACATCCCGACATGATAGCCGTAGGCGCCAGACGTGACCTGGCCGACCGGCGTGCCATCGGGAAGGAAGATCGGCTCGCCGCCGGTGGCGTCGGCATCCTTCGCCTCGATCGAGATCATGATCAGCTCGTCGCGGGCCGGCTGCGATGCCAGCGCGGCATAGGCGTCGCGGTTGAGGAAGTCGCCCTTATCCATCTTGATCAGGCGGTCGAACTTCACTTCCTGCGGCCAATATTCGGGCGAGTATTCGCGGCCCCAGCTGCCATAGCCCTTCTCCACCCTGAGCGACATCAGCGCGCGCGAGCCGACCGGCCCGCCGCCTTCCTGACGCGCCGCGTCGAGCAGGGCGTTGTAAAGAGCGGTCTGGTCCTTCTCCTCGCAATAGAGCTCCCAGCCGAGATCGCCGGTGAAGGAGACGCGCAGCGCAATGACATCGAGCCCGGCAACGGTGATGCGGCGCGAGGCCATGAAGGGGAACGACGCCGTCGTCAAATCGTCATTGGTCAGGCGCTGCAGCACCGCGCGCGACTTCGGCCCGGCGACGTTGAAGCCGCACATGTCCTCGGTGAGCGAGCGGAACGTCGTGCCCTCCGGCAAGGGCAGCATCTTGAAGAAACGCTGATGATAGCGCTCGGCCATGCCGGAGCCGAAGACGCGATACTCGTCCTCCGCCAGCTTGGTGACGGTAAAGTCGCCGGCGATGCCGCCGCGCTTGCCGATCAGCGGCGTCAGGCAGGATCGTCCGACCCGCGAGGGAATCTTGTTGGCGAAAAGCGCGTTCAGCCAGGCCTCGGCGCCCGGCCCCTTCACCTCGTATTTGGCGAAGTTGGAGATGTCGATGATGCCGACATGGTCGCGCAGCATGCGCGCCTCGCGGCCGACAGGGTGCCACCAGTTCTGCCTGGTGAAGCCGATCGTCTCCTCGCGCGGCTCGCCGTCGATCGAGAACCACAGCGGATGCTCCCAGCCGAAGTTCAGGCCGAACACCGCGCCGTTTTCCTTCTGCATGGAATAGGCCGGCCGTGTGCGCACCGGCCGTCCAGCGGCGCGCTCCTCGTTTGGGAAATGGATCTTGAAGCGATGGCTGTACTGGTCCTGCACGCGCGCCTTGACGAATGCCTTGCCCGCCCAGTGGCCGAAGCGGGCGAGATCCCAGCCGAACATGTCGAGCGTCGGCTCGCCCTCGATCATCCACTCGGCCGCCAGGCGCCCGAGGCCGCCGGATTGCGAAAAGCCCGGAATGATGCCGGCGCAGCAGAAATAGTTGCGCAGCTCCGGCACCGGGCCGAACAGCGCGGCGCTGTCCGGCGACCAGATCATCGGTCCGTTGATCACCCTCTTGACGCCGGCAGCGCCGACCGCCGGCACGCGGGCGATCGCGCGCATCATGTTCTCCTCGATGCGTTCCAGATCGTCCGGGAACAGCTCGTGGCCGAAATCCTGCGGCGTCCCGTCCTCGGCCCAGAATTTCATCGCCCGCTCATAGGCGCCGATCAGCAGGCCGAGGCCCTCCTGACGCAGGTAATATTCGCCATCGCGGTCGGCGACCGAAGGCAGACGCCGGCCCATCGAGGCGATCTCTGGGATGGTCTCGGTGACGAAATACTGGTGCTCGGTCGGTATGAGGGGCAGCGCCAACCCGGCCATCGCGCCGACCTCACGCGCCCACAGTCCGGCGGCGTTCACCACCCATTGCGTGCGGACGTCGCCCTTGGTGGTGCGCACGATCCAGCTGCCGTCCGGCTGCTGCTCCGTTCCGGTCACCGCGGTGAAGCGGTGGATTTCGGCGCCACGCTGGCGCGCGCCGGCCGCGTAGGCGGCCGTCACGCCCGAAGGATCGACATTGCCGCCTTCGGGTTCGTACATGATGCAGCGTATGCCGTCGAAGTCGACGAGCGGGTGCAGCCGCTCGGCCTCCGCGCGGTCGACCTCGTAGAAGTTCATCTTGTAGCGGCGGGCTTTGGCTTCCTGCAGCCGGAGCTGATGTTCACGCGCCTCGGTCTGGGCGAGATAAAGCGATCCCGGCTGGAAGATGCCGCAGCCCTGACCAGTCTCCTTCTCCAGCTCCTTGTAGAGCGCCATGGTGTAATGCTGCAGGCGGCTGATATTGGTCGAGTCGTGCAAGCCGTGAATGTTGGCCGCAGCATGCCAGGTCGAGCCCGAGGTGAGCTCGTCGCGCTCGAACAGCACGACATCGCTCCAGCCGTGCTTGGTCAGATGATAGAGGATCGAGCATCCGATCAGGCCGCCGCCGATCACAACAGCCTGGGCATGAGTCCGCATTTACGTGTTCCTTGTGGCTGTGTGCCGGAGCCGGACGGCCGGGCGACGGGCCGGATAACAACAGGGGTCCGTGCTGGCTCTTGTGCCGACAACATGACCCCACTTTTTCGAACGCCGGCAATGTAGAAAGCTCGGGAAACGACTGTAAAGCCTGCTATTGGGGCTGGCTGCTGCTTTTCGGGGCAGTTAAGAGCAAAAAAAACGAGGTCATAGCCACATCAATCTTCGTTTGTAGGCATAGAGGCCGGGTGTAGCTTTTGGCGGGGAATTGAGCAGCCGCGACCAGCGGCGCCACCAATGGGAGCCACCCGCCATGGACCTGCATTCCGAGCGCGGATACAGACCGGTCAGACCGGCATGCCTCTCGTCGTCCATGCGTCTTGACGGTCCGGCGGCGCGGTCGCGCCGCGGCCTTCAAAACCGGTTCCGCACCAGTCGAAAAGACAGCGCCGAAGCGCCCTGTCCGGCACGCGCATCGCGACAACTCGGAGGTTAAGACCTTGGACAAGACATCGCATCCCTATATTCCGACACTGCTCGATCAGCTTAACGAGGGCGAGATCAGCCGCAGGGACTTCTTGCGCAAGTCGACGCTGCTCGGGCTTTCGGCCGGCGCGGCCTATGCCATGGCCGGCATCATCGACCCGGCGACGCAAGCGCGTGCCGGCGACCTGCCGAAAGGCGGCAATTTGCGCATCGGCATGCGCTGCATGGAGATCAAGGATCCGCATCTGGCCGACTTCGCCGAAAAATCCAACGTCATCCGCCAGGTCTGCGAATATTTGACCTTTACCGACCGCAACAACATCACTCACCCCTATCTCTTGGAGAAGTGGGACGTCAGCGATGACCTGAAGACCTGGACGCTGCACATCCGCAAGGATGTCAAATGGCGTGACGGCAGGGCGCTTAATGCCGACGACGTGGTCTGGAACCTGAAGCGTGTCAGCGATCCCAAAGTCGGCTCCTCGGTGCTCGGCCTGTTCACCGGCTATCTCGTCGAGGAGTACGATACCGGCGAAAAGGACGACAATGGCAATCCGAAGAAGTCGAGCCGGCTCTGGTCCGACAAGGCGATCGAGAAGGTCGACGACAGCACGGTGCGGCTGAACCTGTTCTCGCCGCAGATCGCGGTCGCCGAACATCTCTTCCACTATCCGATGTTCATCCTCGATCCGAAGGACAACGGCGCCTTCGGCCCGAGCGCCAACGGCACCGGTCCCTTCGAGATGGTCGAATACACGGTCGGCAAGGGCGCGAAGTACAAGGCGCGGGCCGATTATTGGGGCGGTGCTGCGCATCTCGACACGTTTGAATTCGTCGACCTCGGCGACAATCCCGGCGCCGGCATCGCGGCGATGGCGTCCAAGCAGGTCGATGGCCTGTCGGAAGCCGACGCGGTGCAGATCAATTCGATGAAGGCCTTCCCTCATGTCTCGGTCCACAAGGTCGAGACGACGCAGACCATCGTCATGCGCATGCATCCCGATGTCGAGCAGTTCAAGGACAAGCGCGTGCGCCAGGCCATGCGCCATGCGCTCGACCGCGACAAGATCATCCAGACCGTCCTGCTCGGCGCCGGCACGCTGGCCGAGGACCACCATGTGGCGCCGTCGCACCCCGAATATGCCGCGCTGCCCAAATGGCCGCGCGACGTCGAGAAGGCGAAGAAGCTGATGGCCGACGCCGGCCATGCCGACGGTTTCGAAGTGGATTTGGTGACGCGGCCCGACCCGATCTGGGAGCTCAACACGACACAGGCGATGGCCGAACAGCTGAAGGACATCGGCATCAAGGCCAACATCAAGTCGCTGCCGAGCGCGCAGTACTGGGAAGTGTGGACCAGCGCGCCCTTCAGCCTGACCGCCTGGGGCCACCGCCCGCTCGCCATCATGACGCTCGGCCTCGCCTACCGCTCCAATGCCGCCTGGAATGAATCGCATTTCTCGAACGCCGAATTCGACAAGCTGCTCACCCAGGCCGAGGGCATTCTCGACCCGAAGGAGCGCAGCAAGGTGATGGAGAAGATCGAGCTGATCATGCAGGACGAGGGCCCGATCGTGCAGCCGTTCTGGCGCATCTTCTCGACCGTCATGGACAAGAAGGTGCAGGGCTTCGAACTGCATCCATCACAGTACATCTTCGCCAAGGATTATGCGGTCGCCTCCGCCTAGACCACGCTGCGCCCGGCCGGCGACAGAACGGCCGGGCGTTCCTTTCCACTCGCACCCAGAACGGAAACGTCCGGCTGATGGCAATATTCGTGGCGAAACGGCTGGCGATGATGCTGCTCACCATGGTCGCGGCCTCCTTTCTGGTATTCGCCGTCTGCGAGTTCACCCCGGGCAGCGTCGCGCGCAAATCGCTCGGGCCGTTCGCGACGCAAGAGCAGGTCGATTTCCTGACCAAGAAGCTGAGGGCCGACGATCCGCTGCTGGTGCGCTACGGGCGCTGGGCGGGCGTGCTGCTCGGCATCATTCCGGATCCGCTCCAGGACCCGAGCACCGGGCTCAATTTCAAGGATCCGCGCGGCGCGCAGTATTTCGGCAATTTCGGCTATTCGACGCTGAACAAGCTGCCCGTCAACGACGTCATCTGGAACCGGCTCGGCAATACGGCGATCCTGGCCGGGCTGGCCTTTCTGCTGATCGTGCCGCTGTCGATCGTCTTCGGCATCCTGTCCGGCCTGAAGGAAGGCGGCGTGCTCGACCGGCTCCTGTCGGTGATCTGCATAACCTTCACCTCGATCCCGGAATTCGCGTCGGGCGTGTTTCTGGTCACCCTATTCGTCATTCTCTGGCCGGTGCTGCCGGGCACCAGCCCGCTCGATACAGAGGGCGGCTGGTCCGTTCCCTCGCAGCTCGTGCTGCCGGTGGCGGTGCTCGTCATCTATGATTTCGGCTATGTCGCGCGCATGATCCGCGTGTCCATGATCGGGGTGATGGAAAAGCCCTTCATCCGCACCGCGGTACTGAAGGGAATGAGCACACGCCAGGTCGTCATCGGCCATGCCCTGCGAAACGCGATGATCGCCCCGTTCACGGTGCTGCTCCTGCAGATCAACTTCCTGATCAGCGGCGTGGTGGTGACCGAGCTCGTTTTCGCCTATCCCGGCTTCGGTCGGCTGCTGCTCGATGCCAGCCTCTTCGGCGACATCGCGACCATCGAGGCGGCCACGCTGATCACCGTCGCCATCGCGGTCACGACGCAATTCGTCGGCGATCTCGGTTACATGCTGCTCGATCCACGCATAAGATTGCGATGAGCGCACTGGTCGAGCAGAGAGCTATGGAGGCGACGGCCGTCAAGGCAACGGGCAGGGCACGCCTGAAATGGGCGCGCATCCTGCGCTCGCCTACCGCACTGGTCGGGCTGTTCCTGGTCGGCTTCTGGGTGCTTGCGGCGATCCTCGCACCGGTGCTGCCGCTCTATTCTCCGACCGAGCAGGATGTGATGGCGCTAGCCGACCCGACGCCATCGGCGGCGCATTGGCTCGGCGTCGACATTCTCGGCCGCGATGAGCTGTCTCGCCTGATCTTCGGCGCTCGCACCGTGCTGGTCGTCGCGCCGCTTTCCGTCGCGGTCGCCATGATCGTCGGCATCACGCTCGGCATGATCGCCGGCTATTACGGCGGCTGGATC
>NZ_RZSR01000761.1:0-2967 GCF_004023265.1 Mesorhizobium sp. M1A.F.Ca.IN.020.06.1.1 | reverse complement strand
CCCTGCACCGGCAGGATGGCGGCGGCCTCGGCGCCGACGGCGCCGGGAAAGGCAGTCTGGAAGGAGGTGCCGAGCAGCATGGCGAGCAGCCATCCCTGCACGGCAAGCTTCAGCGTCCAGTTGGCGACCGTCCACCACCAGCCGTAGCGGGAGCGCCCCGTGGCCTCGGTGAAGATATCGCGCAGCTTGCCGAGCTTCGACACGATGCTGCCGCGCCCGGCCCAGTCATGCGGCGCGCGCGCCCAGCGCGGCAGATACCAGGCGGCGGCAATCAGCGCCGCGATGCCCGCGGCCCTGAGGGCCGGGTGAAGACCGGGCCACACCAGGCACGCGAGCACGCCGACGACGAAGGCGTCCTGCAGCCTGAACCACAGGAGCGAAGCGCCGGCGCGCACGATCGAGATGCCGAACACCTGCCGCAACAGCAGCGGGAAGGCGGTCTCGCCGCCGCGGAACGGCACCACGTTGATCATGGCGTTGTGAATCAGGATGACGCGCAGGCAGGCGCCGAAGCGGCCGTTCACCTCGTCGCGGAACTCGTCGCAGACCCGCAGCGCGCGCAGCACATAAGTGACGAACAGCGCCAGCGTCACCGCAGTGAAGGCGCTGGGCGTGATGCTGGCGAAGGCGTCGCCCACCATCTTCCAGCGCGAGTCTGCGGCAAGCCATGCCAGCAGCGCCAGGGTGACGATTATCGAGAATGCTCTTTTCAACCAGTTCTCCGAATGGCGCCGACCGCCGCATTCCGGGTAATTGCTTCGATTTCGAAATCGGGCGCACGGAAGGGGACCGCTCCAGGCCGCCGGCTCCCTTGCCGGTTTTCAATGGCCTGGCGAGGCGCCAAGATTCCGAGCCCTTCCGTGGTCGCCGGCCCGTTCAACGTTTCTGCTCCATCATAAGCGGCCGATCCTATAAACCAGCGGCTTGCCCATCCACAAGCTTTGGCGCGGCCGCAATCACCGTCCGCGGGCGATCTTGGCTCGCTGCGACGGGAAGGTTGACACCATTCCTCGAGCGGCAGTTAATATCACGTGGGGGCGGTAGCTGCGCATTGGGATCGAATACCCAATCTGGGTAGTGACGCCAGATCGAAAGGCGTCGTCGAAATGTTATCGCTCATCATTCCTGCAGTTCGAAAAATATTGCCGTCCAGACCAGCGCGGAGCGTGAGGTGCCGTCGTTCTGCGCGGCGCGCGGACCTGATGCTTCTGCTCTTCTGCGGTGGAGTGGCGCTGTCCGGCGTTGCTCACGCAGCCGGCGCTGGGTCTCCGGCAACGGCACAAGCAGGCACCACGCCGACGGCATTTGAGTTGCAGTTGTTCTATGCCGACCGCACCTGGAACTGGGAGGACGGAGCCGCCTATTTCGCCCAGGACAGGCGCATGCGTGCCTGGACGTCCAAGCCTGGTTCAACGTCCTTCGCCGAAGGTACATGGCATCTCAGCAATGATGGCAAGATGTGCATGGAGCTCCTCTGGCGGTCCACGGCCTATGCGGCACAGCCCATCCGCACCTGTTTCAGCCATCGCGTCCTGAACGGGACCGTCCAGCAACGGAGGGATCCGGATGGCCGGTGGTACAGCTTCAGGCACGCTTCGGACAATTCGGCCGACGAGTTCAAGAAAATTCAGGCGGGCGATACCAGGAGCGTCGATTTCGAAAAGGCCCGCAAGTTGGTCGATCCCAAGAGTTAGTCGCTGCTGGCGCACGTCCAGAAAAATGCCTAGAGCGGCTGGCCGTTTCACGGAAACGCCGACCCGCTCTATCTCTTTGCTCACGCAATTTCCGGACGGAAAACCGCTGCACACGTCCTGGAATTGCTCTAGCAGTTTCCGCTCGGAATTGTCCCGGCGTATCAAATCTAAGAGGCTCGCTGAGACAAGCCGTCAACCCAGCTCAGCGAGCCCACGCCCCGACACAGTACTCACAGGGACGACTGCCAGCCGTGCAGGCTGGCGTTTTTCCGCGGCGTTCATGCCGCGCGGCGCGCGCTTCGCGCGCGAGACGCCGGCGGACGCTTTGAAAACCTTCGGCTTCAGGGCCAGTCGGAGCCCGAAGAAGGGCGCTGCCGTCCTGACGATGGTGTCTAGATCGGAAAGTTCCGCCACAAAGCCCAATTGCTCTTGTGCTAGGCTGGGATCGGCGAACAGCCCGGCCGGGTCGCCGGGCCGGCGCGGTTTATAGGCGACCGGGACCGTCCGGCCGGTGACGCGGCCGACGGCCTCGAGGATCTCCTTTATCGAGATGCCTCGGCCGGCGCCGAGATTGACGGACAGGCTGTCGCCGCCGGCCTCGAGATGCATCAATGCCATGAGATGCGCGCGCGCGAGGTCGCTGACGTGGATGTAGTCGCGCACGCATGTGCCGTCCGCCGTCTCGTAATCGGCGCCGAAGACCTCGATCGCCTCGATCATGCCGGACGCCGCCATCAGCACCCTCGGAATGAGGTGGGTTTCGGGTGTATGCCACTCGCCAAGCTCGCCTTCGGGATCGGCGCCGCAGGCGTTGAAGTAGCGAAGGATCGCGTATCTCGTTCCATAGGCAGCGGCATAGTCCCTGATGATTTCTTCGCCCATCAGCTTGCTGCGGCCATAGGGGCTGATCGGCTTCTGCGGCGAGGCCTCGCTCACCGGCAATGCTTCCGGCACGCCATAGGTCGCGCAGCTCGAGGAAAAGATCACCTTGTCGATGCCGCTTGCCCGGGCGGCGTCCAGTACGGCGATGGTGCCGCCGACATTGGTCGCATAGTAATCCGCCGGCGCGCTGACCGACTCGCCGACATAGGCAAGGGCGGCGAAATGGATGATCGCCTGTGGTCTGTGAGTCTCGATCGCCCGCCGCAACGCTTCGCGGTCGCGGATGTCGCCGACGACCAGCGGCCCCCAGGCGACGGCTTTCTCGTTGCCGCGGCTCAAATTGTCGTAGACCACCGGCAAGTAGCCCGCCGCCGACAGCAGCTTGCAGGCA
>NZ_RZSR01000760.1:0-2971 GCF_004023265.1 Mesorhizobium sp. M1A.F.Ca.IN.020.06.1.1 | reverse complement strand
GGTCGTCGGCGGCACGCGCCGGCATGCCGCCGTCGGCCGCCGCGCCGGCCGCCGGCGGCTGGCGTACCAGGAAGACGGCGGGCAGCAGGAGCACCCAGGCCATGACGCCGATGTCGAACATGGCGGTCCGCCAGTCATAGGCCGAGATCAGCCAGCGGGCGAAGGGCGAGATGGTCATCGGCGCCACTCCCA
Source organism: Mesorhizobium sp. M1A.F.Ca.IN.020.06.1.1 (assembly GCF_004023265.1). Taxonomy (NCBI): domain Bacteria; kingdom Pseudomonadati; phylum Pseudomonadota; class Alphaproteobacteria; order Hyphomicrobiales; family Phyllobacteriaceae; genus Mesorhizobium; species Mesorhizobium sp. M1A.F.Ca.IN.020.06.1.1. The sequence continues at coordinate 2,779 of NZ_RZSR01000760.1, read as the reverse complement.
TGCCGGCCGAAACCAGCGACACGGCAAGGCTTCGGTTGGTGTCGAACCAGGCGGTGGTGAGCGCGATCATAGGCGCGAAGAACGCGCTGGCCGCCAGCCCGACGATCACGCCGTAGCTGAGCTGGAAGATCAGCAGCGAGTTGGCGCGGCTCGCCACCACCAGCGCCAGCCCGAGCAGCCCCGCGCCGGCAAGCACGACGGGGCGGGCACCGACGCGGTCATAGATCGCGCCCCAGGCGAAGCCGCCGATGCCCATCACCAGAAAATTCAGCGTCATGGCGCTGGAAATGCCGGCGCGCGACCAGCCGGTGTCGATCGACATCGGCTCGAGAAAGATCGCCAGCGAGAACATCGCGCCGAGCGCCACACAGGTCATCAGCGCGCCGGCCGCGACGATGACCCAACGATAGGAAGGATTCATGATTTTCTCCCGTGCCCAACGGCATCCTGTTTGATGCGGCACGGTTTTTCCAGGTCCATCGCGCCGCTTGCGTCCGAAGGACGCCGCTGCGGACACCGATCCTACAATCTGGTTGCATTTTTTATCCGGATTTTTGGGGGATGTTGGCCGATCGCCTTATGCTGGCGTTCCTTCACACCCCCCTCTGTCCTGCGGGACTGTCCGATAGGACAGAGGCGGTGCCTCGCGCCGACCGTCTTTAACTGTCAGCAGTCTTCCGCACCCACATTGACCATGTACCAGGCCCTTCTAGATTGAGCCGCAGCAATCGGGAGGAGGCAACACGCCATGCAACTCTATCGCGGCCGGCTCATCGACCACCTTCATCTGGTGGTGCGCGACGTCAAGGCGAGCCGGCGTTTCTACGGCGCGGTGCTCGAGGTGCTGGGCGTCCCGATCGGCGGCGAGGCCGAGGATTATTTCTGGGCGGACGAACTGTTCGTTTCCAGCGCCGATAGCCGCGCGGCCCAGGGCGTGCTCACCGGCCGTCACCATCTCGCCTTCCAGGCCAAGGACCGCGCCATGGTCGACATCGGCGTCATGGCCTGGGTGCTCCTGCTGCCCGCCGTCTTCCTGGTACGCCAGCCGCCGGCGGCCGGCGCGGCGGCCGACGGCGGCATGCCGGCGCGTGCCGCCGACGACCCCGGCATGAGCGTCGGCCAGGCGCTGCGCTCGCCGCAGTTCCTGGTGCTGGGCATGACCTTCTTCGCCTGCTGCGCGGCGCATTCGGGGCCGATCTTCCACATGGTCAGCTATGCGATGGCCTGCGGCGTTGCGCCGATGGCTGCCGTCTCGATCTATAGCGTCGAGGGCCTTGCCGGCCTTGGCGGACGCCTGCTCTACGGCGTGCTCGGCGACCGGCTGGGGGTCAAGCCGGTGCTGATCACCGGCCTTGCCATCCAGGCCGCCGTGATCGCCGCCTATCTCGCGGTCGGCCGGCTCGAGCAGTTCTACGTGCTGGCCGTCATCTTCGGCGCCACCTACGGCGGCGTCATGCCGCTCTATGCGGTGCTGGCACGCGAATATTTCGGGCCGCGCATCATCGGCACGGTGTTCGGCGCCGCCACCATGCTCTCCAGCCTCGGCATGTCGTTCGGCCCGCTCGCCGGCGGCATGATCTACGACGCCTATGCCAGCTATTCCTGGCTGTTCATCGGCTCGGCTGCAGATGGCATAGCGAGATGAATCTCCCTCCTCGAGGGGGAGATGTCGCCGAAGGCGACAGAGGGGGTCGCGGCGCGTCAAGCGCCGACGCCCCTCTCCGTCGCATGGGGCGCCGGCGATCCACGCTCGGACCTGCCCTGCCGGCATCTCCCCTCGAGTTGCCCGCACCGCCGACGCGAAATCCATTGCCCGACGACGGCGAGTGTGAAACTCTCCGCGAGAGAAGACGCTGCATCTGAATGCCGGCCGGGCCGGCGCCATCCGTGGTCGGGAATATTGCAGTGGACACAGGCCTGGAAGCCGCAGAAACAAGGAATTGGTCCCGCCTGCTGGTCGCGGCCGAGAGCGGCGATGCCGAAGCCTCGCGCGCGGAGCTCGCAGCGGGCGCGGATATCAACCAGACCGATGAAGACGGCTGGTCAAGCCTGCACCTCGCGGCGCATAACGGCCGCACCGCCGTGCTCGAAACTTTGATCGGCCACCCGGCGGTCGACGTGAACTGCAGAAACAAATGGAAGAGCACACCATTGAGCCTGGCTGCGGCTAGGGGTCACCTCGCCTGTATCCGGGCGCTGCTGAAGCATCCGCAGATCGATATCGACGCCCGCGCCGACTATTACGGCAGGACGCCGCTCATCGAAGCCGCAAGGAACGGGCATCTCGATATCGTCAAGCTGCTGGTCGAGCATGGCGCCGACGTCAATCTCGCCGACAAGACGGGACGCAACAGCGCGCTCATCGAGGCGATCAAGGGACGCCACTTCGAAGTCGCGCAATATCTGCTGGAATCCCGCAAGGTGAACTTCCTCAACAAGGACATGCGGCTCAATGCGCTGATCTGGGCTGGCAGCACGCGCAACGCCGAACTCATCGGCAAGCTGGACGCCGCGATCCATCGCTTTTTCGAAGGCAAGTGAAGTGCGGCCGTCAGCCATTGGAACCGTCAGGCCGAAGCTGCCCTCAGCCCGTGCCCGTACCTGACCTCAGCGCCTCCCTGCCCTCGTCGTCGCGGCGCAGCCGCGCGTCGGAGATCAGCATCACCGGGCTTGGGCAGCGCTGCAGCACGCCGCTCGTCGTCTCGCCGAAGATGAGTTCCTCGCCCGGCCGCCGCGCCACGCCCATGACGATCAGCGCCACGTTCCTGCCCGCCTGACG
>NZ_RZSR01000759.1:0-2972 GCF_004023265.1 Mesorhizobium sp. M1A.F.Ca.IN.020.06.1.1 | reverse complement strand
CGTTTGCGGAAAAGGTTGCTTAACGCTTCGCTACTATGTCCCGCTTCGGGAGGCAGGACAGAGTGAGCGCGATGAACGACAGCCCCGAAAAGCGCAATGAATGGCGCGCCATCTTCTACGTGCAGGCGCGTGTGGCGATCCTGTTCGTCCCGATCATCGTCAGCCTGCTGATCATCGGCGCGCTTGCCGGCAACGACCGCGATCACGTCGTCATCGACCGGACCGTCACCAGCTCGGTGAAGTAGGCGACCCGGCAAGAGGCTCGCGGTATTCCGTGCACGCTAGACAAAGCGCGGGATCGGGCCGTTCTGCGCCGTCGTGCGGTCGCCGAGGTCGATGAACACCTCGTCGACATAGCACCAGCCCCAGCCTTCGGGCGGATCGTAGCCTTCGATGACCGGATGCTGAGTGGCGTGGAAATGCTTGGTGGCGTGGCGGTTGGGCGAGTCGTCGCAGCAGCCGACATGGCCGCAGGTGCGGCAGAGTCTGAGATGCACCCACCAGGAGCCGCTCTTCAGGCATTCCTCGCAGCCGAGGGCGCTCGGCACCACATCCTTTATGTCGTCCGTATGCCTGCATTCGTCCATCAGGGTCTCCTTTCGGGCTGAGCAGCACGCCCGCCGTTGCGCGCAAGATAGGCATGCAGCGCCGCCACCACCTGAGCGCCTTCGCCGACGGCGGCCGCGACACGCTTGGTCGAGCCGCAGCGCACATCGCCGATGGCGAACACGCCGCTGCGGCTCGTCTCCATCGGGCCGTGTCCCGGCGCCACATCCGGTCCGGTGCGCACGAAGCCCTTAGCGTCGAGCGCCACGTCGCAGCGCGCCAGCCAGTCGGTGTTCGGGTCGGCGCCGATGAACAGGAAGAGGTGGTGGATGGTCCGCGTCGTCGCCACGCCGGTGACCCGGTTGCGCCAGCACAGCTGGTCGAGGTTGCCGTCATGGCCGTCGAGCGCCTCGACCTCGGTTTCCGTCAGCACCTCGATGTTCGGCTGCGCCACGATCCGCTCGACCAGATAGCGCGACATGGTGGCGTCAAGGCTGTCGCGCCGCGCCAACAGCGTCACCTTGCGCACCTGGCTGGCGAGAAAGACGGCCGCCTGGCCGGCCGAGTTGCCGGCGCCGACCAGCGCCACTTCCTGGTCCCGGCAGAGCCGTGCTTCGATCGGCGAGGCCCAGTAATGCACGGACGTGCCCTCGAACTGCGCGATATTGGCGATGTCGAGGCGACGGTAGCGCGCGCCGCTGGCGATCACCACGGTGCGCGCGCGCAGGGTCTCGCCGTCGCCAACGTCCAGCCGGTAGCCGGCCATGTTGTCGGCGGCGCCGAGCAATTTGGCTTCATCGGGGATCACCATCTCGACCCCGAACTTCTGCGCCTGGTTGTAGGCGCGCGCCATCAGCGCCATGCCCGTAATGCCGGTCGGAAAGCCGAGATAGTTCTCGATGCGCGAGGATGCCCCCGCCTGCCCGCCGAAGGCGCGGCAGTCGAGCACGATGGTCGACAGCCCCTCGGAGGCCGCATAGACCGCGGCCGCCAATCCGGCCGGCCCGGCGCCGACGATGGCAACGTCGTAGATCTTGCCGGCGTCGAGCGGCCGCAGCAGCCCGACGCAGCGGGCGAGATCGCTTTCGCCGGGATTGTGCAGCAGCTTGCCGTTGGGACAGAGCACGATCGGCAGATGGTGCGGATCGACATGAAAACGCTCGATCAGCGTCTTGGCGCAGGGATCGGTGTCGGAATCGAGCGCGCGGTGCGGCAGGCCGCTGCGGGTGAGGAAACCCTGCAGCCGCAGCACATCGCCATTGCCGGGACGGCCGATGACTATCGGCCCGCTGGTGCCGCTCTCGAGCAGGCGGACACGGCGCAGGATCAGCGCGCGCATGACGCGCTCGCCGAGATTCGCCTCCTGCACCATCAGATCGCGCAGCCGCTGCGAGGGGATGACGATGGCTTCGACCGGCTCGGTCGCCTCGGCATTGACCAGCGACGGCCGGCTCGAAAGCTGCGCCAGCTCGCCGATGAAATTGCCCGGACCATAGGTGATGATCGCCTCGCGCGGGCCAAGACCGCTGGCCTGCGTGATGTCGACCTTGCCTGACAGGATGACGATCAGTCCGGGCGAGACCGTGCCGGCCGTCACGATATGCTCGCCGGCGCCGTAGGCTCTTGGCACGCCGAAGCGGCGCATGCGCTCGATGTCCGCATTGGCGAGCACGGGGAACATCTGGTCGCGGCGGGCGGCGATCGTCGGGCTGACGGAGGGGGCCATGACCGGACCGTAGCGTCCGCGGCAGCGGGTTTGAAGCGGTTTGTTCAGGGACTGGCCGGAAGGGCAGGTGGCCGCTACGCTGTCAGCTATCCAAGCGACCTCGCCAGCTTGCGCAGCGCCCCCTGCGGATCATCGGTGATGACGGAGCCATGCGAGACGAGGATGCGCTTGAGCGCCGGCAGGTCAGCCCATCGTCTCAATTGCGCTGCGAGTGCCGCCTTGTCGCCGACCATCGTCAGCTTGACCGGCCAGGGTATACGCGGCTCATCACCGGCAAATCCCATCATGCGCAATGCCCAGCCGGCAAAACCGGATGCGCCGCGGATGTTGCCGACGATATCATTGAGAACGAGCGTCGTGCCGTTCGGTCCGTCGATTTGCAGCGCCGCTTCGCGATCACGGGTTCCGGGGACGGTGACGAGCTTGACGTCGGGATCGCCAAAGTCGCCGCGTGCCGCATCGACATGCACCACCTTCTCGACGCTGTTGCGCGCGCCCGCCGGTGCAATCACCTGAAGCGTGGGATAGCGATCTTTCCATGGCTTTGCATCGAGCCGGTGATGGTCGTTAGGGACGATCAGGAAGGCCGGCTGGCCGAAGGCCTCGATCGCGCGCATCTGTTCGTCGTCGAGCGCGATGGCGCTGAAGATGACGAGCCGTCCGTCGCGCAATCGCACCACGGTCATGCGCCGTTTCAGGT
>NZ_RZSR01000758.1:0-2973 GCF_004023265.1 Mesorhizobium sp. M1A.F.Ca.IN.020.06.1.1 | reverse complement strand
GGCCCGCATGGCGCTCTTGCACGCGAAGGGTCAAATGACAGCCGAGGATTGCTTCACCGGTGTGTCCATCATCGGGTCAGAATTTCACGGCAAGATTCTCGGCACCACGCAGGTTGTCGGTATGCCCGCAATACGCCCCCAGATCAGCGGTCGCGGTTGGATCACCGGCATCCATCAGCACATGCTGGATCCTGAAGATCCTTGGCCGGCGGGCTATCGCGTGGCGGACACCTGGCCGATGAAGCGTGCGAAGGTGTGAAGGTGGTTCTTCGCCCGGCATCTTTCTCCAGCTCATGCCCCAGAAAGCTTGACGCTCAACAAAGCTCGTATACGATATTCGAAATGCCGCAGGATGGAGCGAGTTCTCACTATCTCAGGCAAGACAGCTGGACGCACGCTCACGCTGCAGGCGCCATCTACAGCTGAAAAAAAGTGCACCAGGATGGCCAATGTTTCGCAACATGGGAGGAAAAAATGACAATCTTCAAAAGCAACGGTGATCGCGTTCCTGCCGCCATCGAGGCGATGGCTAAAGAAGCGCGCGTGGGCCGCGTGGACCGGCGCGAATTCCTGGCGCTGGCAAGCGCCTTCGGCGCGTCGACGGCGTTCGCCTATGGCATGATCGGCCTTGCCGCGCCGACAAAAGCCCTGGCGCAAGAGCCGAAGAAAGGCGGAACGCTGCATGTCGCGATGTCGGTCAAGGCGCAGAAGGACCCGCGCACCTATGACTGGACGGAGATGGCGAATGTCACCCGCACCTGGCTGGAGCCGCTCGTGCGCTACACGCACCAGTTCACCTTCGAGCCGGTGCTGCTCGAAAGCTGGGACGTCAACGACGACGCCACCGAATACACGCTGCATCTGCGCAAAGGCGTCACCTGGAACAACGGCGATGCCTTCAACGCCGATGACGTCGTCTTCAACCTCAATCGCTGGTGCGAGAAGGGGGCTTCCGGCAATTCCATGGCCGCCCGCGTCGGCGCGCTGGTCGACGCCAAGACCGGCAAGGCAAGGGATGGCGCGATCACCAAGGTCGATGACCATACGGTCAAGCTGAAGCTGTCCGAAGCCGATATCGCGATCATCCCGGGCTTCACCGACTATCCGGCGCTGGTCGTGCATCGCAACTTCGACAAGGATCGCGCCGATCCGATCAAGAAGCCGATCGGCACCGGCGCTTTCGAGCTGGTGTCTTACGATGTGGGCCAGAAAGCCGTGGTCAAGCGCCGCGAGAACGGCAAGTGGTGGGGCGGCGAAGCGCCGCTCGACGGGGTCGAGTTCATCGACTACGGCACCGACTTCAACGCCACGCTGAATGCCTTCGATTCCGGCGAGATCGATCTCGATTTCGAGACGCCGGCCGACTTCATCGACCCCCTAGACAAGATGGAGCTGGTGAAATCGGAAGTCGCGACGGCGACCACGCTCGTTGCGCGCACCAACATCACCCACAAGCCTTACGATGACAAACGGGTGCGCAATGCGCTGCAGATGGCGGTCGACAACAACCAGGTCATGCAGCTCGGCTACGCCGGCCGCGGCACGGTCGGCGAGAACCACCATGTCAGCCCGATCCATCCGGAATATTACCCGCTGCCGAAGAAGGAACGGGACGCGGCGGGCGCCAAGAAGCTGATGGCCGACGCCGGGCAGGCCGACTTCGAGCACGAGCTGATCACGGTCGAGGACGAATGGCAGAAGAACACCGGCGACGCGATCGCCGGCCAGTTGCGCGATGCCGGCATCAAGGTGAAGCGCACGGTGCTGCCCGGTTCGACCTTCTGGAACGACTGGACGAAATATCCTTATTCCATGACCATCTGGTACATGCGCCCGCTCGGCGTGCAGGTGCTGGCGCTGGGCTACCGTACCGGCGAGGCCTGGAACGAGACCGCGTTCTCGAACCCGGATTTCGACGCCAAGCTCAAGGAGGCGCTGTCGCAGATCGACGTCGCCAAGCGCAAGGAGGTGATGAAGGACGTCGAGCAGATCCTGCAGGACTCCGGCGTCATCATCCAGCCGTTCTGGCAGAAGCTCTACTGCCACATGAACAAGAAGGTGAAGAACTACGCCATGCACCAGACCTATCAAATGGACTTCCAGAACGTCTGGCTGGAAGCTTAAGGCGCGCAGCGCAAGGACTTCATGCGCCGTGAAAAAGCCGATATGCAGGATGCGTGGTGGTGATCGTGCCACCACGCCGCCGACCATCCGGAGATCCTGCATGAGACCGATGATGCTGGCAGTTGCCATCTCGATCGCCTTGCCTGCCGCGGCACTCGCCGGGCCGGCTTCCAACGCCGTGAAGTTCTTCTATGTGCCTGAAGTGAAGTTCGAGGCGGACGCGAAATACCGCGACCGCTTCACCGAGCCGGTCACCAAGCTCTTCGAAGCCAACGACAAGGCCCGCAAGGAGAAGCCCGACGAGGTATCCTGCATCGACTTCGACCCAGGCCTCGACGCCCAGGATTTCGACCAGAAGACCGTGTCGAAGACGCTGAAGCTTGCCGAGGCCGTCAATGGCGACACCGCCGAGGTGACGGCAAGCTTCAATCTTTTCCCGGAAGGCGATGACTCCAAACGCGAAATGGTGTGGTCGCTGAAGAAAGTGGACGGCAAGTGGAAGATCGCCGACATCACCTCCAAAACCAGCGACTGGACGCTCAGCGCGCTGGAATGCGGCTCCTCGACGGAGTGACGCCGTGCTTCGGCGTCTGGTCCTCGCGCTGTCGAGCTTGTCGATGCTGACCGCGGGGCTGAACGGCGGCGCCTACGGGCAAGGACTGTTCGGCTCGCCGCCGCCGAACGCGTCCTCTGGCGACAATGCGCCGGCGATCGAGAAGTCGGCGCCGGCCACAACGCCTGAAAGCAAGCTGGCCGAACCGGCGCCAGCTGCGCCCGTCCTGCCCGGATCGCCGACGGCGGTGGTGAAGCCCTTCTACGAGCATCTCGGGCTGGAATTGGACCCCAGCC
>NZ_RZSR01000757.1:0-2975 GCF_004023265.1 Mesorhizobium sp. M1A.F.Ca.IN.020.06.1.1 | reverse complement strand
ACATCGGGCCGCTGGTCGACCGCACGCAGCTCGACCGCGTCAAGGGCCTGATCGCCGAGGGCGCCAGGCAGGGCGCCGCTTGCTGGCAGCCGGACGCTGCCTTGCCGACGACGGGCTACTATCACTTGCCGACGCTCGCCACCTCTGTTTCGCCGGCTAATATCCTGGCGCAGGAGGAGGTGTTCGGGCCGGTGCTGGCGACGATGAGCTTCCGTAACACCGAGGAGGCGATCGAGCTAGCCAACAACACGCGTTACGGTCTTGCCGCTTCGGTGTGGAGCGAGAACGTCAATCTCGCTTTGCATGTCGCGCCGCAATTGAAGGCGGGCGTCGTCTGGGTCAACGGCACCAACATGTTCGATGCGGCCTGCGGCTTCGGCGGCTATCGCGAAAGCGGCTTCGGTCGCGAAGGCGGACGGGAAGGGATGTTCGAATATCTTGCCGCCAAGCTGCCGGTCGGCCCCGCCATCAAGCCGGCCGCAGTCGGCTCGGCGCAGGTCGTCGAGCAGGCTGACGGTATGGCCATCGACCGCACGGCAAAGCTGTTCATCGGTGGCAAGCAGGTGCGTCCGGACGGCAACTACTCGCTGACCGTCGCCACCGCCAAGGGCAAGCTTGCCGGCGAAGTCGGCCTTGGCAACCGCAAGGATATCCGCGACGCGGTCGCCGCCGCGCGCGCCTGCAAGGCCTGGCCGGACGCGACGGCCTTCAACCGCAGCCAGGTGCTCTACTACTTCGCGGAAAACCTTTCGGGCCGTGCCGATGAGTTCGCTGCACGCCTTGTCCAACTCGCCGGCGTGACGGCGAAGGCAGCGCGCGAGGAGGTTGAGCAGTCCATCGAGCGGCTGTTCCTCTATGCCGGCCTCACCGACAAGTTCGAGGGCCGCGTCCACCAGCCGCCGGCCCGCGCCGTGACGCTTGCGCTGCACGAGCCTGTCGGCGTCGTCGGCATCGTTGCGCCGGACAATCAGCCGCTCCTCAACTTCGTCTCGCTGGTGGCGCCGGCGCTCGCCATGGGCAACGCCGTGGTGGCCGTGCCGTCCGAGCGTCACCCGCTTTTAGCCACGGATCTCTACCAGATCATCGAATATTCCGACATTCCGGCCGGCGCCATCAATATCGTCACCGGCCGCAGCGCCGAGCTCTGCGGCGTTCTGGCCAAGCACGACGACGTCGATGGGCTCTGGGTGTTTGCCGATGCCGACACCTGCGCCAAGGCGGAGGCCGATTCCATCGGCAACCTCAAGCGCGTCTGGACCGGCAATGGCCGCAGCCTCGACTGGACATCGAGCGAGGCGGCTGGCGAGGCCGTCCTGCGCCGCGCCATCGAGGTCAAGAACGTTTGGGTGCCTTACGGCGACTAAGCGCGTTCCAGACCGGGTCTGGTTTGACGACACTCGCGCCGCAAATTCGGCGCGTTTGCCGCAGGCTTCCAGGCTTGACGCATCGGCATGTGTTCTTTAACCAGAAAAAACAATTGGCCTGCGGAATAGCGGTCAGGCTCGCCTGGCACATTGCATCCCGTCTGGCCGCCACTAAGAAAGCTTGCGACACCGGAGGGAAGCATGGCGGATCTGGCAGGCAAAGTGGTCGTCATCACCGCGGCGGCGCAAGGCATTGGGCGGGCGAGCGCGCTGGCTTTCACCAAGGCCGGCGCCACCGTTCATGCCACCGACATCAACGAGCAGCTTTTGGCCGAACTCGGCAAGACTTCCGGCATAAAAACCCGCAAACTCGACGTGCTCGATGACGCAGCCGTGACATCGGCCTTCGCCGAGATCGGCCCGGTCGATGTTCTGTTCAATTGCGCCGGCTTCGTCCATTCGGGCTCGATCCTCGAAATGACGGATGCCGATCTCGACTTCGCCCTGAATCTCAATGTCCGCTCTATGATCCGCACCATCCGCGCCGTGCTGCCCGGCATGCTGGAGCGCGGCGACGGCTCGATCATCAACATGGCATCGCTGGCGAGTTCGCAGAAGGGCGTGCCGAACCGTTTCGTCTACGGTCTGACCAAGGCCGCGGTCATCGGCCTGACCAAGGCGGTCGCCGCCGACTATGTGGCTAAGGGCATCCGCTGCAACGCCATCTGTCCGGGCACGGTCGAGAGCCCGTCGCTGCAGGACCGCATGCATGCGCAGGGCGATTATGAGGCGGCGCGCGCCGCCTTCATCGCCCGCCAGCCGATGGGAAGGCTGGGCACGCCGGAAGAAATCGCCGATCTCGCCGTCTATCTGGCGGGCGCCACCTACACTTCGGGGCAGGCCTACAATATTGATGGCGGCTGGTCGATCTGACGCCCGTTTCGAAAATTGGGGGCGGTTCGCAGTGCTAGTGGGCGAACAGGAAGATCGGATCGGGGCTACGCGTTCATCGGAAGCATCGAAAAGTCTGAAAAATCCAGCCTGCCGACCTACTGCGTGGAGTCCGCGCTTGCGGGGTACCAGGCTGATGGCTAGGGTCCGCCCGATTTTCGCATGAGGTCGTGGCGGAAAGTTTTGCAAATCGGTCTTTGGCCGCAAGGTGGAGAGAAAAGATGAAGTTGCTGCGCTATGGCGAGATGGGAAGCGAGCGTCCCGGCCTGCTCGATCAGGATGGCACGATCCGCGACCTTTCGGCCTATGTCGCCGACATCGCCGGCACGGCGCTGCATCCGGCTTCGCTGGAGATGCTGTCGAAGCTCGATCCGAAATCGCTGCCGGCTGTTTCCGGTAGCCCACGCATCGGAGCCTGCGTGGCCGGCACGGGGAAATTCATCTGCATCGGCCTCAACTATTCCGACCACGCTGCCGAGACCGGCGCCACCGTGCCGCCGGAGCCGATCATCTTCATGAAGGCGAGTTCGGCTATCGTCGGGCCGGATGACGACGTGCTCATCCCGCGCGGCTCGGTCAAGACCGACTGGGAGGTCGAGCTCGGCGTCGTCATCGGCAAGACGGCGAAGTATGTCAGCGAGGACGACGCGCTGGATTATG
>NZ_RZSR01000756.1:0-2976 GCF_004023265.1 Mesorhizobium sp. M1A.F.Ca.IN.020.06.1.1 | reverse complement strand
TTCCAGTAGACGCCGTGCGGCGACGGCGCCATGCGCCACTTCGGCGTGCCGTCGCCGTTCAGCACCGCCTTGGCGCTGGCGTCGACCATCGAGGCGGTGAAAGCGGTGTACCAGAAGATCTGCTGGGCCACCCCACCCTGCGCCGGAACCGGGCCGGATTCGGAGAAGGTCATGCCCTGCGCTTCGGCCGGAGCGTAAGCCTTCAGCCAGTCGAGGTATTTCTGGATCGAGTAGACGGCAGCCGGACCATTCGTGTCGCCGCCGCGCGCGGTGCAGGAGCCCACGGGCCGCGAATTCTCGTCGACCTTGATGCCCCATTCGTCGACCGGCAGGCCGTTCGGAATGCCCTTGTCGCCGTTGCCGGCCATGGACAGCCAGGCGTCGGTGAACCGCCAGCCGAGCGATGGGTCCTTCTTGCCGTAGTCCATGTGGCCGTAGACCTTCTTGCCATCGATTTCGCGGCCGGTGAAGAACGCGGCGATGTCCTCATAGGCCGACCAGTTGACGGGAACGCCGAGGTCGTAGCCGTACTTGGCCTTGAAGTCGGCCTTGTTCTTCTCGTCGTTGAACCAGTCGTAGCGGAACCAGTAGAGGTTCGCGAACTGCTGGTCCGGCAGTTGATAGAGCTTCTTGTCGGGCGCCGTCGTGAACGAGGTGCCGATGAAGTCCTTCAGGTCGAGATTCGGATTGGTGACGTCCTTGCCGTCGCCTTCCATCCAGTCGGTCAGGTTGCGCACCTGCTGGTAGCGCCAGTGCGTGCCGATCAGGTCGGAGTCGTTGACCCAGCCGTCATAGAGGTTCTGACCGGTCTGCATCTGGGTCTGGATCTTCTCGACCACATCACCTTCCTGGATCGTGTCGTGGGTGACCTTGATGCCGGTGATGGCCGAGAAGGCCGGCGCCAGCACCTGCGATTCATAGGAATGGGTGGCGATGGTTTCCGACACGACCTTGATGTCCATGCCGGCAAACGGCTTGGCTGCGTCGATGAACCACTGCATTTCCTTTTCCTGATCGGCGCGCGAAAGCGTCGACAGATCACCTATCTCCTTGTCGAGAAAGGCTTTTGCCTCGTCCATACCGGCATAGGCGTTACCTACGCCCAGCAATAGTGCAATGGCTGTCGTTGATGTAAAAATTTGCCGTCGCATGTGTTTCCTCCAGTCTTAGGTTGCAAGTGCGATCTGGAGCGGCTGCCGGCACGCGGCCGCTCCAACTATTTCCCCCTCTATACGTATCGGAATACGCCGATCGCGTAGACCACGGAGAGAGCGAGAGCCCACCACAGGTTGGGTCCAACGAGACCCAGCCAAGCGAGATGGATAAAGGCGCTGCCGAGCAGCGACAGGAAGAGGCGGTCGCCGCGCGTCGTTTCGAAGCGCAGGATCCCGACCCGCGGATTGCCGCCGGGCGAGGCATATTCCCAGGCCGCCATGCCGACCAGCAGCAGCAATACGGTTCCGAAGAAAGCCGCTGTCGGCAACGTCCACGCCATCCAGGAGAAGTCGAGGTTCATCGATCACACCCTCCCCAGGGCGAAGCCCTTGGCGATATAGTTGCGCACAAACCAGATCACGAGCGCGCCGGGGATCAGCGTCAGCACGCCGGCTGCGGCGAGCAGCCCCCAGTCCATGCCGGCGGCCGAGACGGTGCGGGTCATGGTGGCCGCGATCGGCTTGGCGTCGGTCGTCGTCAGCGTTCGGGCGATCAAAAGCTCCACCCAAGAGAACATGAAGCAGAAGAAGCAGGCGACACCGATGCCGCTCGCGATCAGCGGCATGAAGATCTTTACGAAGAAGCGCGGGAAGGAATAGCCGTCGATATAGGCGGTCTCGTCGATCTCCTTCGGCACCCCGGACATGAAGCCTTCCAGGATCCACACCGCCAGCGGCACGTTGAACAGACAGTGCGCCAGCGCCACCGCGATATGCGTGTCGATCAGGCCGAAGGCCGAATAGAGCTGGAAGAACGGCAGGGCGAACACCGCCGGCGGCGCCATGCGGTTCGTCAACAGCCAGAAGAACAGGTGCTTGTCGCCGAGGAAGCGGTAGCGCGAGAAGGCGTACGCCGCGGGCAGCGCCACGGCCACCGAGATCACCATGTTCATCACCACATAGGTGATCGAATTGATGTAGCCCGAATACCAGGACGCATCGGTGAAGATGGTGCGGTAGTTTGCCAGCGTCGGATTGTGCGGGAACAACGTCAGCGACGAGACGATCTCCGCATTGGTCTTGAAGCTCATGTTGATGAGCCAGTAGATCGGCAGCAGCAGCACGACGATGTAGAGTGTCGGCACAATCCACCACCAGCGCGATTCCTCGCCCCGGCGCCGCATCAGCTTCGCCACCTCGTCCTGCGAAAGGGTGCTGCCTACCTCGGTGACCGCCGCTTCGCTTACGCGTGTCGTCTCGTTTGCGCTCGCCATCTCAGCGCTCCGCGTCGTAGTTGGTCATCACGGTGTAGAACACCCACGACAACAACAGGATGATCAGGAAATAGACCAGCGACATGGCCGCCGCCGGACCGAGATCGAACTGACCGAGCGCCATCTTGACGAGGTCGATCGACAGGAACGTGGTCGAATTGCCGGGACCGCCGCCGGTGACGACGAAGGGCTCGGTATAGATCATGAAGGAGTCCATGAAGCGCAGCAGCACCGCGATCAGCAGCACGCGCTGCATCTTCGGCAACTGGATGTAGCGGAACACCGCCCAGCGCGAGGCGCCGTCGATCTTGGCCGCCTGGTAGAAGGCGTCCGGGATCGAAACCAGGCCGGCATAGCAGAGCAGCACGACCAGGCTCGTCCAGTGCCACACGTCCATGATGATGACGGTGACCCACGCGTCGATCGGATCCTGGACATAGTTGTAGTCGATGCCGAATGCGTTGACGTAGTAGCCGAGCAGGCCAATGTCGTTGCGGCCGAACACCTGCCAGATCGTGCCGACAACGTTCCATGGGATGAGTAGCGGC
>NZ_RZSR01000755.1:0-2997 GCF_004023265.1 Mesorhizobium sp. M1A.F.Ca.IN.020.06.1.1 | reverse complement strand
CATCTGGATGAGATAACCGACCGTGGTGCCGTCGGCCTTGCCTATGCCGCCGAGATCGAGCTGCTGGGCCGCGGCGACAGAGGTGGTGACGACGATGAGCGCCGTGGCGATGAGGAACTTTCTCATTCGAGCAGCATCGTCCTGATGAGAACCTGTTTGACGTGGCCGCCGCTGCGCAGCGCCGCACGCTCGTCGAGATCGGCCTTGAGATGCTGGTAGCCGCTGGCGCCTTCGATCTGATGCATCTTCAGCGTGCGCACGAACGCCAGCAGGTCCTGATGGATCTGCTCGGTCATTTCCTGCGGCTGCGGCGCGTCGTAGAGCACCGATGCCTCCAGCCTTATCCAGATTTCGCTAGGTGCGGCGAGATTGGTGGTGATCGGCGCCAGTTGGACCACCGTCGGTCCGGCGATCTGTTTGCCCACTTCGGCCGACTTCTCCGGGTTGCCGGCGTTCTCAGGTGCGGCAGGAACAGGCGCCGGGGCTTCTCCCTGCTTGAGATAGCCGCCCGAGAACCAGCCCATGCCGACGGCCGCGCCCGTCATGGCCAAGAGCATGGCGAGCTGGACCACAAGGGAAGGTCCCTTCTTGGACTGAGCCTGCTCGACGTTTGCCACGACAGCGATCTCCCCGCCTAGAAAGGAAGAACCTGGTCGAGGATCTGCTGACCGTAGGCCGGCTGCTGGACCTCGCTCACGCGGCCGCGTCCGCCATAGGAGATACGTGCCTCGGCGATGCGCTCGTAGGGGATGGTGTTTTCGGCGCCGATATCGGAGGGACGCACCATGCCAGCGATGGTGAGGACCCGAAGTTCGTAATTGACGCGCACTTCCTGCGAGCCCCTGATCATCAGATTGCCGTTGGGCAGCACTTCGGTGACGACGGCGGCGACATTGAGCTCGAGATTCTCCGAGCGATTGATCTCGCCGTCGGCGTTGGTCTCGGTGCTGGAGCTCAAGCCGGCATCGCCCTTGCCGCTGGTGCTCTTGCCGTCCCAACCGAGCGTCACGTCGTAGCCGAGCTTGCGCGCGGCGGTGCGGCTGCGGTCGTTCTTGTTCTTGAAATTGGCCTTGTCGTTGAGCTTGATGTTGACGGTCAGGATATCGCCCTCGCGTAGCGCCCGCGGATCGGTGAAAAGCCTGCTCTGGCGATCATCCCAAAGCGAGAATTTCTTGACGGGTCTCGCCGGCGGCTCCGGATAGGAGTAGGGGGCAGCGCCGCCATTGCCGATGCCGGAGCCGACCGGTGAGAGCGCAGGCTCCCGGCCGACTTCCTTGAGGTCGGTGCCGCAGCCGGACAGTGCCGCGACCGCGACAAGGACGAGCAATTTCAACTTCATGACGGATCAACCCTTCGCGCCGCGCTGGCCATGATGCCGGTGAGCGTCGCCGCCGCCTTCTGGTCCATTTCGTTGAGGATGACGCCGGCCTTGCGCGCATCGAGCTTCATCAGGATGGCCGCAGCGAGCTCGGCGTTGACCATTGCCAGGCGCTCGGCCGCGGCGTCTGGCTTCATGCCGGCATAGATCTTGACGACGCTCTCTTCGGCGCGCGCCAGGAATACCTCGCGTCGCTTCAGCCACTGCTCGTACTCGGCGCGTTTTGTCTCCAGCGCTTTCATGCGCTCGTCGATGCCTGCCTGGAGCTGCTTCAGCTCCTCGGCCTGCAACGCGTAGCGGCGGTCGCGAGCCGCATCGGCGATGTTGGAGCAGAAGCGCTGGATCTCGCTCTCGTCCGGCGCCTTCCCGCGCGCGAGCTCAGCCGGCTGGGCCGGGGCCTGTCCGCCGGGCAGCACCTGGCGGACTTCTTCCGCGCGACCCGGAGTGCCGCCCATAAGCGCAGCGATCGCGACAGCGGCTATCAGCTTCATGGTCGTATGAAGTCTCGGGCGACGATGCGGGTTTGAGGAGAAGAGCTCCATCATCGGCATGCCTATTGGAGAACCAGGTCGGCCTGCAGGGCGCCGGCCGACTTGATGCCTTGCAGGATGGCGATGATGCCGTCGGGCTTCACGCCGAGACGGTTGAGACCGGAAACGAGCGTTTCAAGGTCGGGGCCGTCGAGCACGGCGACGCGGGCGTCGGGTCGCGAGGCCTCGATGGCGGTGAAGGGCTCGACCGCCGTCTCGCCCTTGGAGAAGGGCTCCGGCTGAACCACTTTCGGCGCCTCGGTGATGCGCACGGTGAGAGTGCCGTGGCTGATGGCGACGCGCGAGATCTTGACGTTGTTGCCGATGACGATGGTGCCGGTGCGCTCGTCGATGACGACGCGGGCAGGCGCATCCGACTCGACGACCAGGTTTTCGATCTCGGCATAAAAGCGCGCGGCCGATACGTTCTTCGGCCGTCTGATCTGCACGGTGCGGGCATCGCGCTCGGCCGCAACGCGCATGCCGAAGCGCTGCGAGGTGTAGTCGTTGATGGCGTCTGCGATGCGGATGGCGGTCGAGAAATCGGGATTGCGCAATTGCAGCGTCAGCACGCCCTGGTCGTCGAACTCGGCGGGCACCGAGCGCTCGACGATGGCGCCGTTCGGCACGCGGCCGGCGGTGGGCACGCCTTGCGTCAGCTGCTCGGCCTGGCCCTGGGCGGTGAAACCGCCCACGATCACCGAGCCCTGGCCGACGGCGTAGATCTCGCCGTCCGCGGCCTTGAGCGGCGTCATCACCAGCGTGCCGCCAGCAAGCGAGGTGGCATCTCCCATCGAGGAGACGTCGATGTCGATGCGCGCGCCCGACTGGACGAAGGGCGGCATGTTGGCGGTGACGATGACGGCGGCGACGTTCTTGGCGCGCGCGCTGCCACCTTCGGTGGCGATGCCGAGGTTCTCCAGCATGGCGCGGATCGACTGTTCGGTGAACGGCGAGTTGCGCAGGCTGTCGCCGGTTCCCGCCAGGCCGATGACCAGGCCGTAGCCGACGAGCTGGTTGTCGCGCGCGCTCTGCAGCTGGGCAATGTCCTTGATGCGCGCGGCGACCTGGCCGGGCGGCAGCGTGCTC
>NZ_RZSR01000754.1:0-3000 GCF_004023265.1 Mesorhizobium sp. M1A.F.Ca.IN.020.06.1.1 | reverse complement strand
ACCCGGTTCGCGGGCCGCACAGGCAAGGTCTGCGGGCAGAGGCTGACAGCGCTTCCAGGCGCGGTCATAGCTGCAAAACATTAGAGGAGTAAGAGGGGGGAGGATCAGAAGCGGCTCTCTGGAGGCGGGCCAGGAATGACTTTGGGTTGGGGCGGACAGCACAAAGGTAAGTTTGTCATGAACGCATATCCGAACGACACCTCCACCGCGGCTGCTTGCAGCATGCCGCGCGCGAATTCGAATAGGTCGAAGACGCTTAAGCTCTGGCTCGCCGGCGCGCTGGTTGCGGCCGCGGCCGCCATTGTGGCACCACCCCATTCGGTGCATGCCGAGGAGATGCAGAGCGCGCCGTCCTTCGTCGACAATTTTTCGAATTTCGACCGTTCGCGCTGGTTCGTCTCCGACGGCTGGAGCAACGGCAATCATCAGAACTGCACATGGTCGAAGGACCTTGTCCGGCTTTCGGACGGCGTGCTGTCGCTGAGCTTCGAAAAGCGCAAGCTGAAGGATCGCGACTTCGCCTGCGCCGAGGTCCAGACCAAGCAGCGCTATGGCTACGGCGTCTATGAGGCGCGGATGAAGACCGATACCGGATCCGGCCTCAATGCCGCCTTTTTCACCTATATCGGACCGCAGGACAAAAAGCCCTGGGACGAGATCGACTTCGAGGTCCTCACCAAGGACCCGACCAAAGTCCAGGTGAACAGCTACATCCAAGGCAAGCCGAAGAACGGCAAGCTGGTCGACGTCGAAGGCGGCGCCGATAAGGGCTTCAACGACTATGGGTTCGTCTGGGAGAAGGACCGGCTGCGCTGGTATGTCAACGGCAAGCTGGTCAACGAGGTGACCAACCCGGACGAATTGCCGACCAATCCGCAAAAAATATTCTTCAGCTTGTGGGGCAGCGACAAGCTGACCAACTGGATGGGCGCCTTTGCCGATCCCGGCCGCAAGGTGACCATGCAGGTCAAGCGCATCGCTTTCACAGCGCTCGGCCAGCCGTGCCAGTTCCCGGAGTCGCTGGCATGCACCATAACCAACAGCAACTAGGCATGTCCCCCAAAGTAGGAACTGGTTTTGGGATGCGGATCATGCCGAATATCTAGGCCTCATGGGCCTGGGGGACATCTTAACTGGCCGGGCCGTTTTGCGGCCCGGCCTTAAACAGGAATAGAACCAAATGAATTTGACGGTGTTTGGAATTGGCTATGTCGGTCTCGTCCAGGCCGCGGTGCTTGCGGAAGTCGGGCACGAGGTGGTGTGCGTCGACATCGACGAAGCGAAGGTGGAGCGGCTCAACCAGGGTTTCATCCCGATTTTCGAGCCAGGACTGGAAGCTCTCGTCAAGGAGAACCACGCCGCCGGCCGCATCCGCTTCACGACCGACGCGGCCGCGGCGGTCAAGCATGGCCAGATCCAGATGATCGCGGTCGGCACGCCCCCTGGCGAGGATGGCTCGGCCGACCTGAAGTACGTGCTTGCCGTCGCCGAGGCCATCGGCCGCGAGATGGACGCGCCCAAGATTGTCGTCGGCAAGTCCACCGTGCCGGTCGGCACCTGCGAGAAGATCAAGGAAAGGGTCGCCCAGACGCTGAAGGCGCGCGGCCGCGAGGACCTGACCTTCGACGTGGCTTCGAATCCGGAATTCCTCAAGGAAGGCTCGGCGGTCGCCGACTGCATGAAGCCGGACCGCATCATCGTCGGGACGTCGAGCGAGGCCACCGAGGCGGTGATGCGCGAGCTTTACGCGCCGTTCAATCGCAACCACGAGAAGATGATCGTGATGGATGTCCGCAGCGCCGAGTTCACAAAGTATGCGGCCAACTGCATGCTGGCGACCAAGATCAGCTTCATGAACGAGATGGCGAACCTCGCCGAGCAATTGGGCGCCGACATAGAGGAGGTGCGCAAGGGCATCGGCAGCGATCCGCGCATCGGCTACCATTTCATCTATCCCGGCCTGGGCTATGGCGGCTCCTGCTTCCCCAAGGATGTACGCGCGCTGATCAAGACCGCCGAGGGCGTCAAGTTCGACGCCAAGCTGCTGCGCGCCGTCGAAGAGCGCAATAACGCGCAGAAATCGGTGCTGTTCGACAAGGTCAACCGCTATTTCCAGGGCGCCCTCAAGGGCAAGACGTTTGCGCTGTGGGGCCTGGCCTTCAAGCCGAACACCGACGACATGCGCGAGGCTCCGTCGCGCACGCTGATGGAGGCGCTTTGGGCCGCCGGCGCCAAGGTGCAGGCTTACGATCCGGAGGCCATGCAGGAGTGCCAGGCCATCTACGGCCAGCGCGAGGACCTTCTCTTGTGCGGCACCAAGGAAGCGGCCCTGCGCGGCGCCGACGCGCTTCTCATCTGCACCGAATGGAAGAGCTTCAGGGCTCCCTCCTTCGACGCGCTCAAGGACGCGCTGTCGACACCGGTCATCTTCGACGGCCGCAACCTCTACGACCCGAGGGTCATCGCCCGCTACGGCATCGAATACCACTCGATCGGCAGGATGGCGGCATGACAGTGTTCGCCGCCACCTTCCCGCCGCATGGCTCCGGCGAACGACAGTGGGACCGACAATGATGGGGTGCCGAATGATCGTGCGCGTTTCGGGAGATTCGATCTGATGGTGATGGACGTTCAGCCCGAACAGATCGCCAACGAGCATTTCGACCTCGTCGTCATCGGTTCCGGGTTTGGTTCAGCCTTTTTCCTGCATGAGTTCCTGAAGCGGCGCAAAGCCCGGGTCCTGGTGCTGGAATGGGGCCGCCACAACACGCATGAATGGCAGCTTGACCAGAACGCCAACACCGACATAGACGACGAGAGCACTTATAAGACCGACAATGCCGACAAGCCGTGGAACTACACGATCGGCCTCGGCGGTGGCACCAACTGCTGGTTCGCGCAGACGCCGCGTTTCCATCCCAACGACTTCAGGCTGAAGAGCACATACGGCGTCGGCAACGACTGGCCGATCAGCTATGACGAGCTGGAGCCGTTCTACTG
>NZ_RZSR01000753.1:0-3001 GCF_004023265.1 Mesorhizobium sp. M1A.F.Ca.IN.020.06.1.1 | reverse complement strand
GTACCGACCGCCGCTATGTGCTGGCGAGCAGGCTCGCCGCCACCGCCATCGCCGCCGTGCCCGCCAGCACATAGCGGCGGTCGGTACGGTCCGAGAGCCAGCCGAGCGGTATCTGCAGGATCAGCGTGCCGACCGGCATCGCCGACAAGAGCAGCGCCACCTCTGCCTGGCTGTAACCCTTGGCGGTGGCGTGGATCGGCGCAAAACCGGAAATGATCATCGACAGGCCGCCCACCGCCAGCATGCCGACGACGCCGACTGGCGAGATCCTCCACGCTTGGCCGAGCGCCACCGAAGCGGCCTGCGGCGCGGGCGGCTGGGCAAGCCGCGTCATGCCCACCGGCAGGATGGACAACTCGGTGAAGGCGATGCCGATCAGCGGCGCCGCCGCCGTCTGGATGTCGATCGCGGCGAGCGTCGCATAACCGACGCCCAATCCGGCGATATAGGCGACGTAGAACACCGCCATCACCCGGCCGCGTATGGCGTTCGGCAAGGCGTCGTTGAGCCAGCTCTGCGCGACGATGAAGAGGCCGCATATGGCGAAGCCGTAGAGCGCCCGCGCCGCGATCCACAGCAGCGGCATCGGTCCGGCGCCGATCGCCACGTTGGAGAGCGCGATCAGCGCCGAAAGCACCATGAACGCGCGGGCATGGCCGACCCGGCGCACCAAGGGTCCGGTCAGGATGCAGCCGGCGAGCCCGCCGGCCGAAAGGCCGGTGACGATCAGTCCGGCCCAGGTCGGATCGAAACCATCGGCGCCGAGCCGCACCGGAATGAAGGCGAACATCAGGCCGTTGCCGATCGCGATCAGCGCCATCGACACGATGACGCTGGCAATGGCAATCAGCGGCGCCGATTGTCCGGGATCGGTTTGGGTCTGCGTCAGCATGCCCTCGCAGCTTGGCTGATCGGAATGCGAAAGGCCGCCGTAAAAGCGACATCGCTCGGCCCCTTGTGGAGAAGGGAGGCCTCAGCCCTTCGCCGCCTTGCGGATCGCGGTGGAGGAAAGCGACGAGCGCGGGCCGTGGATGAAGGTCCAGGCCGGCGCCCGCATGCGGGCGAGCAGCGGGGCGTCGCCTTCATCGACGCGGGCATAGTCGAAGGTCTTGGCGACGACCGAGGACAGGAAGGAGAGCGTGGCGCCCGGTCGGTCGATGACGGCGATCGGGAAGGTCAGCACGATCTCGCGCCAGCGCTGCCAGCGATGGAAGTCGCGTAAGGAATCCGCGCCCATGATCCAGACGAAGTCGACGCCCGGATTGCGCGCCTTGACCAGCGCCAGCGTGTCCGCGGTATAGCGGACATGCTGCGCCGCCTCGAAGGCAGTGACCTTGATCTTCGGATTCCTGGCGATCTTTTCGGACAGCACGATGCGCTCGGCGAGCGGCGCCAGCTCGCGCGCGCTTTTCAGCGGATTGCCGGGCGTCACGATCCACCAGAGCTGGTCGAGGGCCAGCCTTCTCAGCGCAATCTCGGCGACCAGCGCGTGGCCCGCATGCGGCGGGTTGAACGAGCCGCCGAACAGGCCGACGGCCAGCCCTTTGCCGGCATGCGGCATGTGGAGATAGGGCGCGGGGACGGGCTGCTCGGGCTGGGAAAGCATGACGCTAGGCACCCCCCTCTGCCCTGCCGGGCATCCTCCCCGCCAGGGGGGAGATTGGCAGCTCCTTCGCAGTCGCAAATCTTGCAGTGTTGGCGACTGGCGAAACCGGGAAAATCAGCTGATCTCCCCCCTTGCGCGGGAGATGGCCGGCAGGCGGGAGGGGGGTGCCTAGGCGCAAGCTTCAGCCTCTTAGGGCAAGCGATATCAAGGCCTCACCTGCCCCGACCCGCGCACGCGGTACTTGAACGAGGTCAGTTGCTCGACGCCGACCGGTCCGCGCGCATGCATCTTGCCGGTGGCGATGCCGATCTCGGCGCCCATGCCGAACTCGCCGCCGTCGGCGAACTGTGTCGAGGCATTGTGCAACAAAATCGCCGAGTCGATCTCGCTGAAGAACTTGTCGGCCGCTTGCGCATCCTCGGCGACGATCGCCTCGGTGTGATGCGAGGAGAAGGTCTCGATATGCTCGATCGCGCCGGCCACGCCGTCGACCAGCTTCACCGCAATGATCGCGTCGAGATATTCCGTCACCCAGTCGGCGTCGGTCGCCGGGCTGGCATCGGCAAAGGCTTTCATCACCTCGACGTCGGCATGGATCTCACAGCCGGCCGCGTGCAACGCTTCCAGGATCGGCACCAGATGCGTGGACGCCACCGCGCGGTCGACGAGCAGCGTCTCGGCGGCGCCGCACACGCCGGTGCGCCGCATCTTGGCGTTGACGGCGATCTGGACCGCCATGTCGAGCTTCGCCGAACGATCGACATAGAGATGGCAGATGCCTTCGAGATGGGCAAAGACCGGCACGCGCGCCTCGGTCTGCACGCGGCCGACCAGGCTCTTGCCGCCGCGGGGGATGATGACGTCGAGATTGCCGGCTAGGCCCTTGAGCATCTCGCCGACCGCGGCGCGGTCGGTGGTCGGCACCAATTGGATGGCGTCTTGCGGCAGGCCGGCTGCCTTCAGCCCTTCGACCATGCAGGCATGGATAGCCGACGACGAATTGATCGAATCAGAGCCGCCGCGCAGGATCACGGGATTGCCGGCTTTCAGGCAGAGCGCGCCGGCATCCGCCGTCACGTTCGGGCGGCTTTCATAGATGACGCCGATGACGCCGAGCGGCGTGCGCACGCGCTCGATATGGAGGCCGTTCGGCCGGTCCCATTCGGCAATTACCTCGCCGACCGGATCCTTGAGCGCCGCGATGTCGCGAATGCCGTCGGCCATCGCCTTGATACGTGAGGGGTTGAGTTTCAGCCGGTCCATGAAGGAACCGGACAGCCCGGCTTCCTCGCCGTTCGACATATCGATGGCGTTGGCCTCTAGGATCGCCTGCTCGTTGCGCAGGATGGCGTCGGCCATCGCGGCCAAGGCGTCGTTCTTGGCCTTGGTCGATGC
>NZ_RZSR01000752.1:0-3027 GCF_004023265.1 Mesorhizobium sp. M1A.F.Ca.IN.020.06.1.1 | reverse complement strand
AGACCGGCGTCACCATCCTCTATGTCACGCACGACCAGGAAGAGGCGCTGCACCTTTCCGACCGCATCGCCTTGTTCAAGGAAGGCCGCATCGAGCAGATCGGCACCGGCGAGGACCTTTATCTCAGACCAGCGAGCGAGTTCGTCGCCGGCTTCATCGGCAATTCCAACTTCCTGCCGGCGGAGCACCTCGAAACAGAGAACGGCGTTGCCTTGGTGCGGTTGGCCGATGGCTCGATCGTCAAGGGCGTGAAAGCCACACAGGCGCTCGGCCGCGGCCAAAAGGCCAGACTGATGGTGCGGCCGGAAGCGTTCCGCCTGACCCCCATGGAGGGGAATGCATCGCTTGCCGTCGAGATCGTCGACACCGCCTTCTTCGGCGATCGCCGGCGCGTCGTGGCGCGCACCGGGTCGGGCGACGAGATCGACGTCAGGCCAACTTCGGATACAGCCGAACCGGGCGGCACCGATGCCGCTTCGGGACGTCAGATTTTCTTCGATCCCGCTACGGCCTTCCTGTTTCCGGTCTGAAGCCGGGCTGGGTCATCCCCGCGACTGGCTCGCCGCCATCCAGTGCCACGTCGTCACAACCGCGACATGGCCGGCGCCTCGATCACCGTCATGCATCTCGATGACGAATTGCAACGCATGATCGACCATCCGTGCGACTGCGCCATGTTCCGGAGCTGAGCGCGATGGATTTCACGACCGGGGATTTGAAAGCCCTCTTCGGCGCTTTCGCCGAACGGATGGCGACGGAACGCGACAGGCTCTGCGCGCTGGACGGAGTGATCGGAGACGCCGATCACGGCATTGCCATGGAACAAGGCATGAAGGCCGCGGCCGAAGCGGCGCAAGCCGCGGAAGGCACGCTGCAGGATATATTCAATGCCGCCGCGAAAGGCTTTCTCAACGCAATCGGCGCCTCCTCCGGACCGCTCTACGCGACCGCCCTTCTGCGCGCCGGCAAGGCCGCGGGTCCGCGCGCATCGATGCCGACCGGCGAGTTGCGTACCATCATTGCGGCGATGCGCGACGGCATCGCCCAGCGTGGCAAGGCGGAACCCGGCCAGAAGACAATGCTCGACGCCTGGGGGCCGGCCGCCGACGCGGCAGTCAATGGCCACAACGCCGATGCCATAGCCGCCGCTGCCCGCCGGGGCACGGAAGCGACGCGCGACATGATCGCAACCGTCGGTCGCGCCGCGCGTCTCGGCGAGCGCTCGCTCGGCCATGCGGACCCCGGCTCGGTCTCGGCCGCAATGCTGGTCGAAGAAATCTGCAAGGCGATGAAGATCGCTTAGGACCGTGTGCCGCCGTGCCGATCAGCACTTGCCAGCAGGCCTGCATTCGATACAGGAGGCGCTTCAGCCGTTTACGATCGATTGTATCGATCAACTCTCCAGCGACATGACGGCAAGGTGAAGCGCGCGGACGCCTTTCTTAATGATCGGCTCATGTCGGCGTCGGGCGAGGACCGCCGTGTAGACGGGCTGATGCAGAGTTGGAGCTTGTTCCACGATGTGGGAGGGGCGCTCGGCGGCGAAGCGTCGCGCATCCTCGGCGCGCATGTAGCATGTGCCGCCGGCCCGCCGCAGCATATTGTCCGCAAGCGTCTCGGAGCCCATCGAAAGCCGGCACGCAGTCAGGTTTGGCAGCGCCTCGGCATGAGCCTTCTCGAGCGCCACCGTGTAACCCGGCCGGATGTAACTGTCGGGGCTTACATCGCAAAGCCTGCGCGCCGTGGTCGAGACCATCACATATTCTTCGACCATGAGCTGGTCATATGTGATCTCGGGCAGGTAGCGCGGAGCGTAAACAACGGCAATATCAAGGTTTCCCAGGCTCAGATCCGATATCATCTGCGGCGAATAATCGGATTCGACGTGGATCGAGGACCGGGGCAAGACTTGCAGCAGCATTTCCAGCCAACCAGGCAGGATCGAGCGGGTCATCCCGACCTGGGCAGCGACCCGTAGGCTCCCCTCGAACCTGTTGAAGGCGCGCACATCGTGACGCGCCTGGGACCAGGTCGACAGCATCGACCGCGCGTAGGCCTCAAACCGCCGCCCTGCCGCCGTTGGCTCGGCACCGGCGCGTCCGCGGTGGAAGAGCTCGGATCCAACGGCGGTTTCCAGGTTCTTGATACGGGTGCTAACCGTCGATTGCGTCAGTCCGAGGCGCTCCGCCGACCGGTTGAAGTTCCGCGATTCTATGATGTCCAGAAAGGTCTCGACCTGTTCCAGTTGCATAGGCAAGCCAATCGATTTTTACGATCGTATCGGCCCGATCATACGCTTGATCCAAACACTGACAAGGCGGAAGTTCGATGCAGGAATCCAGGGGCGTTCAGCGGCGCCCGCATCATCAAGAGGGACAAGTGTTCATAGTCGATTGCGATTGCCACAATTACTGGTCCAGCGCGACGGTGCTGGAGCCCTACCTGTCCGGCGTCTGGAAAGACATGTTCATCGAAGGCGAGAAGACCGGCCCCGTCGGCGCCTTTCCGCACGGCCATCGCCCCTGGTTTCATCCGCAGGATTTCTCCCGGAAGGACGTGCGGCCGAAGGTCGAGGCGGACAATTACCTGATCATGAAGGAGAAGCACCTCGATAAATACAATATCGGAGTGGCAATCCTGACTGGCGACGAGCCGATCGAGGCTTCGACGCTGGCAAATCCCTATTACGCCAGCGCGCTGGTAAGCGCCTATAACGACTATCAGATCAATGAATGGCTGCCGAAAGACAGCCGCTTGATGGGCTCCATCGTCATCGCGCCGCAGGACCCACGCCTTGCGGCGGCGGAGATCCGGCGGCTCGGCGCGCATCCCCGGATGGCGCAAGTTCTGGCCTCCCAAGGCTCGGTGCGGCCGTATGGCGATCCGTTCTATCACCCGATCTTCGAGGCCTGTGCCGAGGTCGGCTTGCCGTTCGCCATACATCTTGGCGGGCATGGCGGCATCAACTGGAATGCCGTCGCGCCCGCGCCCACGACTTTCTTCTGGGAGACCCATGCGATCCTGCAC
>NZ_RZSR01000074.1:0-11012 GCF_004023265.1 Mesorhizobium sp. M1A.F.Ca.IN.020.06.1.1 | reverse complement strand
GTCATAGTCCTGCCACGACGAGCGCGGCAGCGCGAACATGCGCTGGCGCTCGGCCAGCGAGGCCGCCATGTCCGGGTCGGGGTCGATGAAGATGTCGCGGTGGTCGAAGGCGGCGATCAGCTTGGTTGCCGGTGACAGGAGCATGCCGTTGCCAAACACGTCGCCCGACATGTCGCCGACGCCGACGACCGTGAAGGGCTCGGTCTGGATGTCGCGGTTCATCTCGCGGAAATGCCGCTTCACCGCTTCCCAGGCGCCCTTGGCGGTGATGCCCATCTTCTTGTGGTCGTAGCCGGCCGAGCCGCCGCTGGCGAAGGCGTCGTCCAGCCAGAAATTGTGCGTCTCCGAAATGGCGTTGGCCGTATCGGAGAAGGTCGCCGTGCCCTTGTCGGCGGCAACGACGAAATAGGGATCATCCTGGTCGCGCCGCACCACGCCGGCCGGCGGGATGATGCCGTCGACACCGATATTGTCGGTGATCGAAAGCAGGCTGGAGACGAAATTCTTGTAGGCCGAAGTGCCGGCCTCGAAGATCGCGTCGCGGCCGGCGCTCATCGGCAGTTTCTTCGGATAGAAGCCGCCCTTCGCGCCGACCGGCACGATGACCGCGTTCTTGACCTGCTGCGCCTTGACCAGACCCAGCACCTCGGTGCGGTAGTCCTGGGCGCGGTCAGACCAGCGCAGGCCGCCGCGCGCCACCGGGCCAAAGCGCAGATGAACGCCCTCGACCTCCGAGCCGTAGACGAAGATCTCGCGCCAGGGGCGGGGCGCCGGCAGCCCGTCGACCGCCTGCGAATCCAGCTTGATCGCCAGCGACTGTCCTTTGTCTTTCGTATCGGCAACGAAATGATTGGTGCGCAGCGAGGCTTCGATCAGGTTGAGATAACGACGGATGATGGTGTCGTCATCAATGTTGGGCACCTCTTCCAGCGCGTCCTTGATCTTGGCCTTGAGGTGCTTGGCGGCGACCACGCCCTCGGTCTCGGCCGTCGGGCCAAGGCGGGCAACGAACAGCTGATGCAGGCCGCGCGCGATCTCCGGATAGCGGTTGAGCGCGGCGGCGATGAAATCCTGGCTCTGCGGGATACCGGCCTGCTGCAAATAGCGGCCGTAGGCGCGCAGGATCGTGATTTCGCCCGACCAGAGACCCGCGGTCTGGGCAAGGCCGTTATAGCCGTCATTGTCGACGTCGCCGCGCCAGACCGACAGGAAGGCATCCTCGAACAGCGCACCGTCGCCGAGGTCGATCGGCTTGCCGTAGCTGTTCTCCAGCTCCATGTCGTGGATGAACACCATGCCGGAGGCTTCGTCGCCAACCTCGAAGGTGCGCTCGCTGATGACGCGGAAGCCGATATTCTCCAGCACCGGCACGCGCCGCGACAGCGCCACCGGACTGCCGTGGTGATAGATCTTCAGCGCCGCCTGGTGCGGCTTCTGGTCGGCATGGCGGTAATAGTCGATGGCGATTGGATTGGCCGCATCGATCCTGGCGATGCGTCCTGCATCGGCCAGCGCCACGGCCGGCGAGAACGAATCGCGATAGCTTTCCGAAAAGCGCGAGGCAATTGCCGTAAGCGTTGCATCGGCGCCCGATTCCGACACTGCTTCGCGCAGCGCATCGTCCCAGGTGCGCACGATGTCGCGGATCGCTGCCTCTATCGTTGCCGGCTCGACCTTCGGCGTCTTGCCGCCGGAGCGGCCGATGATGAAATGCACACGCGCCAGCCCGCCTTCTGGGAAGGCCGGATAATATGCCGACAGCCGGCCCTGAAATACTGTCTTCAGGTAGGTGCCGATCTTCTCGCGCACGACGCTGTCGTAGCGGTCGCGCGGCACGAAGACGAGAATCGAGACGAACCGGTCGAACTGATCGACCCGCACCAGCGCCCTGACGCGCGGCCGTTCGATCAGTCCGAGGATGGCTTCGGCGTGCTTCCTGAGGATCGGCACCGGAACCTGAAACAGCTCGTCGCGCGGATAGCTCTCCAGCACGTTGATCAGCGCCTTGCCGGAATGGTCATGTGGATTGAAGCCGGACTTGGCGATGACCGTCTCGGCCTTCGAGCGCAGATAGGGGATCTTCATCACCGAACGCGTGTAGGCGGTCGAGGTGAACAGGCCTACGATGCGCAGCTCGCCTGAAAGCACGCCCTTGGCGGTGTAGGTTTTGACGCCGATATAGTCGAGATAGATGCGCCGGTGCACCAGGGACTTGGCATTGGCCTTGGTGACGATCAGCGGTTCCGGCCCATGCAGGAAGGCGCGGATCTCCGGCGTTGTCGACACCGCCTCGGTGCCGCGCCTGAGAACCAGGACGTCGGGATCCGCGAGGATGCCGAGGCCGGGTTTGTCGGCGCGCTCCAGCATGCCGCTCTTCTCGCCGCCGGTGTAGTTGAACTCGCGCATGCCGAGGAAGGTGAAATTGTCGTCTCGCAGCCATTCGAGGAAGGCGATCGCCTCGGTGACATGCGCCTTGTCGAGCGGCACCGGCGCGTAGCGGAATTCCGAGATGGCCTGATCGAGCCGGGCAAGCATCGGCTTCCAATCGGCGACGGCGGCGCGCACCTGGTCCAGCAGCTTCTTCAGGCGGCCGGCCAGGGCTTCGGCCTGATCCGCCGAAAGGCGGCCGATATGGACGTGGACGACGCTCAGCCGGTCATGGCTGGTTTCGCCCTTGACGGAGCCGCCGTCTCCGAGGATCTCCTCGATGCCGCTCTTGCCGTGCCGGACGACGATGACGGGATGGGTGACCAAAAGCGGCTCGCCGGCGCTCTCGGTGATCTCGCCGAGGATGGAATCGAACAGGAACGGCATGTTGTCGTTGACGACGGTGATGACCGTCATCGGCCGGCCCTGGCGCGTCACGCCGGAATCCACGTCTATGGCAATGATGCAATCGCCCTTTCTGTGCCTGGCGACCGCCCGGCCGGCGAGATCGGCGGCGCGTTCGAGGTCGGCGACGTCATAGGCGGCGATGTCTTCGGCCGGCGTGCGGGCGAGGAGATAGTCGGCGAGCCTGCCGGGCTTTTCGCCTGCCCTTGCCGCGCCTCCTTTTGCCGGACTGGTTTTTTTCGGCTGGCTTGCGGTTTTCAGGCTGGCCATGATGTGAAGTCCCTCCCGTCACATGCTTTTGGGTCTATGGTAGCAGATGAGCGCTATTTGGCGACAAAGGTTTGACGACGCTTTAAGAAAATCGAACCGACGCTCACCCTGCGAGGAGAACGGATATGACCGACAGGATTACGGCGCTCGACCTGGCCCGGGCGGAGCTGAGCGAAGCGACGAAGGCTTATTTCGCCAAATGCGAGGAAAAGCTCGGCCTCGTGCCCAACGTGCTTCTGGCCTACGCCTTCGACGAGAAGAAGCTGCGCGCCTTCACCGACATGTACAACGACCTGATGCTGGGCGAGTCCGGCCTGTCGAAGCTGGAGCGCGAGATGATCGCGGTCGCCGTTTCCTCGATCAACCAGTGCTACTACTGCCTGACCGCGCATGGCGCGGCGGTGCGCCAGCTTTCCGGTGAGCCCGCGCTTGGCGAGATGATGGTGATGAATTTCCGCGCCGCCGGCCTGCCCGAGAGGGAGACGGCGATGCTGGAATTCGCGGTCAAGCTGACGGAGGAGCCGGCCAAGATCGTCGAGGCCGACCGCTCCGCGTTGCGACAGGTGGGCTTCAGTGATCGCGACATCTGGGACATCGCCTCGACTGCCGCCTTCTTCAACATGTCGAACCGGGTGGCCGCCGCGGTCGACATGCGACCGAACCCCGAATACCACGCCATGGCAAGGTGAGGCTCACCGGCCTCACATTAGCAACGTCGAATTTCTCGTTGCCCGCCCCGCCGTTTGGGTCGATGATCAACGATTGCGGTTAGCCCGCATATCGGATTGCGGCGTAGCCGCATATCGGATTGCGGCATAGCCGCATACCGCCAGGCGGCGCTGCCGCATCCCGGCTCGACGCTGCCGAAAAGGGAGGAGAACATGGCGAAATTTCTCTATGTCTATCACGGCTCCGGCAAGATGCCGACCGACGAGGCCGAGCGCAAAGCCGCGATGGATGCCTGGACCGGCTGGTACGACAAGCTGGGTTCGGCTGTGATCGACGGCGGCAATCCTGTCGGCATGTCGAGAACGGTGCTGCCCGGCGGCGTGGTCGAGAACAATGGCGGCAGCAATCCAACCGCCGGCTACACGATCGTCGAAGCGAAGGATATCGACGATGCCGTCGCCAAGGCAAGGGATTGTCCGATCCTGATGAACCCGGCCTTCAGCGTCGAGGTCGCGCCGATCATCGAGATGATGTAGCGCCAAAGCGCCCGAAGGTCGTCACAGTGAAACACGGCGGGCGGCATACTCGTCTTGCCCGCCCGCCGTCGCACGGCTAGAAGAGCCGATCCTTCCCGATTTCGAGTTTCACTTTGCCTCAGTAAACGCCGGTCTCGTCTACTCCCCGAAAGCACGCGCAGGCGCGCTTTGGCGGCGCCTGCATCATTTCATGTGTTCTTCAGGCGGCGGCTCGAGACCGGTTTGGCATTGCTGAGCCGCCGTCGCGCAATTGCGCGGGCGCCTGATTTTCAACCACTACAGCCTTTCGCCACACCGTGCCCGCATGGGCATCTCGGACATTGCCGCGCTGACGGACTTCCCGACGGGAAGGGCCTATCGGCATGTCTCGAACTTTGCGCATTCGCTGGGTGGTCGCGCCCGCAGTCGCGCCTCGACCTCTCATCAACTGCAATCGCTGCGGCGGCGTCAAACCTTACCAATGCAGCGGAAAGTTCCGCGTCAACGCCAACGGCAAGCGCATCGATGCCTGGCTGATCTATCGCTGCACCGACTGCGACAATTCCTGGAACCGAACCATTTTCGAGCGATGCAACCGTCGCGACATCGCACCGGCGCTGATGGCTGCACTGGAGCGCAACGATCCGACGCTGGTCCGACACTATGGCTTCGATGCCGTGGCGCTCAGAAATCGGGTCGGGCGGATCGAAGAATCTCCCGAAGTCACGGTGCGAAAGGAGCCGCTGGATGGCAGGCCGGAAGGCGCGACGGCGCTTTGGCTTGAGCTTCGGCTCGATGCCGCAACGCCCTTGCGGCTTGACCGCTTGCTCGCCGGCGAGCTCGGCATCTCCCGGTCGAGGCTGCAGGCCTGGGAAGCGCGGCGGTTGCTCGCTATCGAACCGTGCGGCGCCAAAGCCCTGCGCAGGCCGGTGCGCGACGGCATGGTGGTACGCGTCGACCTCTCCGGCGAGACCGGCCGTGACGCTGTCGTTTCGGCCGCATGTGCATGAAGTGAAAAGAGAGGGAGCGATGCCCCCTCCCTTGAGTAACTGCCTGGGCTAAAACCCTACGCCGCGCCCATCACCTTGGCCGACTTCTCGAAGCGCTTGCGCTCGTTCGGGTCGAGATAGAGCTTCCTGAGCCGAATGGTCTTCGGCGTCACCTCGACCAGCTCGTCGTCCTGGATCCAGGCCAGCGCGCGTTCCAGCGTCATGCGGACCGGCGGCGTCAGCTTCACCGCCTCGTCCTTGCCGGCGGCGCGGATGTTGGTGAGCTTCTTGCCCTTCAGCACGTTCACTTCCAGGTCGTTGTCGCGGGAATGGATGCCGATGATCATGCCCTGGTAAACCTTGACGCCCGGATCGATGATCATCGGGCCGCGGTCCTCCAGGTTCCACATCGCATAGGCGACCGACTCACCCTGTTCGTTGGAGATCAGCACGCCATTGGTGCGGCCGGGCAGCTCGCCCTTGTACGGCTCATAGGCATGAAACAGCCGGTTCATCACGGCGGTGCCGCGCGTGTCGGTCAACAGCTCCGACTGGTAGCCGATCAGGCCGCGGGTCGGCGCATGGAAGACAAGGCGCTGGCGGTTGCCGCCGGAGGGGCGCAGCTCGACCATCTCGGCCTTGCGTTCCGACATCTTCTGCACGACCACGCCGGCGTGCTCCTCGTCGACGTCGATGACGACTTCCTCGACCGGCTCCAGCAACTGGCCGTCATCGCCCTTCTGCATGACGACCCGCGGGCGCGACACGGCGATCTCGAAGCCTTCGCGGCGCATCGTCTCGATCAGCACGGCAAGCTGCAACTCGCCGCGACCGGAGACGAAGAAGGAATCCTTCTCCGGCGATTCCTCGATCTTGAGCGCCACATTGCCTTCGGCCTCGCGCAGCAGCCGGTCGCGAATGACGCGGCTGGTCACCTTGTCGCCCTCGGTGCCGGCAAGCGGACTGTCGTTGACCAGGAAGGACATGGTCACCGTCGGCGGGTCGATCGGCTGCGCATGCAGCGGCTCGCTCACGCTCGGATCGCAGAAGGTGTCGGCGACGGTGCCCTTCGACAGGCCGGCGATGGCGACGATGTCGCCCGCCTGGGCTTCCTCGATCGGCTGGCGCTCGAGCCCGCGGAAGGCGAGGATTTTCGAGATTCGTCCGGTCTCGATCTGCGTGCCGTCATGGTGCAGCACCTTGACCGCCTGGTTGGGCTTCAGCGAACCGGACTCGATGCGGCCGGTGATGATGCGGCCGAGGAACGGATTGGCTTCGAGGATCGTACCGATCATGCGGAACGGACCGGGATGCACCGTCGGCGCCGGCACATGCTTGACGACGAGATCGAACAGCGGCGCAAGGCCCTGGTCTTTCGGGCCTTCAGGATTTTCCGACACCCAGCCGTCGCGGCCCGAGCCGTAGAGGATCGGGAAGTCGAGCTGTTCGTCGGTCGCATCGAGCGCCGCGAACAGGTCGAACACCTCGTTGACCACCTCGATGTGACGGGCGTCCGGGCGGTCGATCTTGTTGATGACGACGATCGGCCGCAGACCTACCTTCAGCGCCTTGCCGACGACGAATTTGGTCTGCGGCATCGGCCCTTCGGCGGCGTCGACGAGCACGATCGCCGAATCCACCATCGACAGGATGCGCTCGACCTCGCCGCCGAAGTCGGCGTGTCCGGGCGTGTCGACGATGTTGATGCGGGTGCCCTTCCAATCGACCGAGGTCGCCTTGGCCAGGATGGTGATGCCGCGTTCTTTTTCGAGGTCGTTGGAGTCCATGGCGCGCTCGGCGACGCGCTGGTTTTCGCGGAAGGCGCCGGACTGTTTCAGGAGTTGGTCGACGAGCGTGGTTTTCCCATGGTCGACATGCGCGATGATCGCGATATTGCGGAGGTTCATTGTCTGGTCTCGGGAGCGTTGCAGGCAGCAGGCCCGAAAGCGCCGCCTTTTTCGTTGGGCGGCTCATACAAGGTTTTTCGCAATTGCGAAAGGGGAGGCCCCGCCCCAAATAAATGGTCACTGATTCTTAAACGTCTTGGTGTGAAATGATTCTGTTAACCAAGGCGGAACCTTTGAGGGGCCGGGCAATTTCATGTTCATGACCGATCAGATGTCCAGATTGCGTCCGGTTTTCGCGTGGGCAGCGCTTGGCGTGCTTGTTGCGGCTGGCGCCGCGCAGTCGGCGGCTGCCCTGAGAGAAGCTGACCCCTCGCCCCCTGATGCCAAAACCGCGCAGCAGATGTTTGCCGACGCCCCGGACGGGGTCGACCCGATCGTCACCGGCCCGGTCAGCGCCGCATTCAAGCAGCGCCAGAAGGCAGCCAACTGCGACACCGCCGTCTGGCCGAGCATTCCCGCGACCTGCTATCCGGATTAATATTGCGACGGCTATCGACAAAGGTAGCACTCCGGCACACCCTCCTCTGCCGTGACGGACAGTCCGACAGGACAGAGAGGGTTGCCTGGCGCCGACCCTAAGCCGACCGCACCGGATCGAGCGTGACCTTGTAGAGCTGGTTGTCGTCGCGATCCATCAGCCGCACCGTTAGTTGCTCGGTGGCGCCGGAAATGTCGACCAGGCCGAAGAACTGCAGGCCCGCTGATGGCGGCAGGTTCTGGCCCTGCTCGGCGCTCGGCGCCTTGATGAACTTCAGCTCGGGCCCGAAGGTCATGTCGAGATCGTTGGGACCGAAGGTGCCGGCGTGGATCGGGCCGGAGACGAATTCCCAGAACGGGTTGAAATCCTGGAACTGCGCCTTGTCTGGATTGTAGTAATGCGCCGCCGTGTAGTGGACGTCGGCGGTCAGCCACACCGTGTTGGTGATCCCGGCGGTCTTGATGTAGCGCAGCAGGTCGGCGAATTCGAGCTCGCGGCCCTTCGGCGCGCCATTGTCGCCGTTGCTGACCGCCTCGGCTCCGACCTTTTTGGCCGCGTCGTTCCAGACGACGAGGCCGAGCGGCATGTCGGCGGCGATGATCTTCCAGGTCGCCTTGGAATTCGCCAGCTCGCGCTTCAGCCACTGCGTCTGCTGCTCGCCGAGCATGCGCGACTTCGGCGTCAGCGTGTCCTCCATGTCGGGGCCGTTCGGGCCGCGGTAGGAGCGCATGTCGAGGAAGAACACGTCGAGCAGCGGCCCGTGGGCGATCTTGCGATAGACGCGTCCCGGTTCCGAAGGCTCGTAGCGGATGGTCGTCATTTCATGGAAGGCGCGCGCCGCTCGGGCCGCCAGCACATGGATGGATTTTTCCGTGTAGCGGTTGTCGGCCGTCAGGTCCTTCGAATCCGACCAGTTGTTCACCACCTCGTGGTCGTCCCACTGGTAGAAGGTCGGGCAGATGGCGCTAAGCGCGAGCACGTGCTTGTCCATCATGTTGTACTTCCACTGGTCGCGATATTCGTCCAGCGTTTCGGCGACCTTGCGCTTGCCGTCGATCATGACGACGTTCTTCCACTTGCCGCCGCCGGGCAGGTCGACCTCGTCCTTCATGGCGCCGTCGGCATAGATCGTGTCGCCGGAATGGAGGAAGAAGTCAGGCGTGTGCTTGGCGATGGTGGAGTAGGTCTTCATGCCGGTCTCGTCGATGCCCCAGCCCTGGCCGGCGGTGTCGCCCGACCACGCGAAGCGCACGTCGCGCTTCGACGCCGGCGCGGTGCGGAAACGGCCGACGATCGGCTCGGAGATGGCGTTGATGTCGGAAAGATCGGCGGCCGTCATCCGGAAGAAAATGTCCTGGTCGGCGGCGAGGTCGGTGAGCAGCCGCTTCACCGTATAGTCGCTGGCGGGCGAGGTATCGAGCGGCGCCAGCCTGACGGCGTCGGCGAAGCTTTCGGTGGTCGACACTTCGTACATCACGCGCGCCGGCCGGTCGGTGCGGGTCCAGACCATGCCGGAGGTGGCGTCGATATCGCCGGACTGGACGCCGTGGGTGAAGGCCGGGCGCTGATTGGCGCGCGAATAGTAAGGCAACGCGAGTCCGGAGGCGCCGACTAGGCCAAAGGCGCTGGCCGAGGTGACGAAAGCGCGGCGGGTTAACGAGAGCTTGTTCATGGCTGTCTCCGGATGGCGTTGAACGGGACCGCCAACCTCCGGCCTCAATGTTTCAGGCGCATATCGGAACCATGAAATTTTGATAACAGGTCACAGCTCTCCCCTTCTCCCCTTGCGGGAGAAGGGGAAGTCGCGCTTACGCCGCCTGCGGTTCCGGCTCAAAAGCCGGCTTGCTCGTGTTGATCAAGAGCGAAATACAGGCCGCGGCTATGCCGGTCATGCCGGCGATCAGGAAGGCAAGCTCGTAATTGCCCTGCAATTCGCGCATCGTGCCGCCGAAGGCCGCCGCCGCCGCGGCGCCCACTTGGTGGCCGGCGACGATCCAGCCGAACACGATCGGGCCGCTGCGGTCGCCGAAAGCTTCGTTGGCGAGCCTGAGCGTCGGCGGCACGGTGGCGATCCAGTCGAGCCCATAGAGCACGGCGAAGATGATCAGGCTGACGGCCGAGAAGCCGGAATAGGGCAGATAGATCAGCGACAGGCCGCGCACGGCATAATAGACGCCAAGCAGCTTGCGCGGATCGAAACGGTCGGTGAGCCAGCCGGACAGCGTCGTGCCGATCAGGTCGAAGATGCCCATCATCGACAACAGCCCGGCTGCCTGCACCTCGCCGATGCCCATGTCGCCGCAAAAGGCGATGAGGTGCGTGCCGACGAGGCCGTTTGTGGTGAAACCGCAGACGAAGAATGTGGCGAACAGGTACCAGAACACCCTGGTTCCCGCGGCACGGCGCAACGTGTTCAGCGTATGCGCCAGGAAATTGCCTTGCGCGGCCGGCGACACCGGCGGCACGTCGTCGGCATCGGCGCCATAACGCACCTGGCCGATGGAAGCCGGGCGCTCCGGCACCAGCAGAAAGACCAGCGGCACGAGAGCCGCCGTGGCAATGGCGATGGCAACGGCGACCGGCTTCCAACCTCCCGACTGAGCCAACGAGGCGAGCAGCGGCAGGAACACCAGCAGGCCGGTCGCGCTCGAGGCGGACATCAGCCCCATCACCAGGCCGCGATTGGTCTTGAACCAGCGATTGACGATGGTGGCGCCGAGCACGGTGGCGACCGCGCCCGAGCCGATGCCCGAAAATACCCCCCATGTGAGCAGCAGATGCCACGGCTTGGTCATCAGCAGGCTGAGCGCTGTGGAACCCGACATGATCAGCAGCGCGGCAAGCAGCGTGCGGCGTAGCCCGATCCGCTCCATCAACGCCGCGGCAAACGGCCCGGTGAGGCCATAGAGGAAGATGCCGACAGCGGCGGCAAGCGAGACGACATCGCGCCGCCAGCCGAAGCTCTCTTCCAGCGGCAGCATCATGACCGCCGGCGCGGAACGAAGCCCGGCGGCGATCAGCAGGCAGAAGAAGATGACTGCGACGACGACGAAGGCGTAGCGCTGGCCAAAGGGACGGGAATGAGCTATCATGTTACTGACCGGTACGTTGCAATGGAGCGGCGCCATTCATACGTACCGGTCAGTAACAATGTCAAGCGAGTTTGTTGAATGCCATCGGACAATAAAATTGAAGCGTCGATCAGCGGAGCCGGCACGGCACCGGCGCCGAAGGCTGCCGACAAGATCCTCGACGTGGCGCGCGATCTGTTCTATCGCGAAGGCATCCGGGCGATCGGCGTCGACGAGATCGTCAGGCGCGCCGGCGTCACCAAGCCCAGCCTGTACCGGAC
>NZ_RZSR01000751.1:0-3035 GCF_004023265.1 Mesorhizobium sp. M1A.F.Ca.IN.020.06.1.1 | reverse complement strand
GTTTGCGACAGGACGACGAAATCAAAACCTTTGTCGGGGTAGAATTCGAGGTCCTTGTCGGCATCGCCCTGGACGACGGAAAGGCCGCGCGCCACGCATTCGTTGACGCCGCGCTGCGACAGCTCCAGGCCGCGGCCATCGACCCGCTTGGTCGCCTGCAGAACCTCCAGAAGCACGCCGTCGCCGGAGCCGACATCGAGCACGCGCGAATGCGGCGGGATGAGATCGGTGACGACTTCGAGGTCGACACGCTGGGCGCGATTGACGCTCATGGGCACACCTCCGGCCTTTGAGCATTTCCAGCCAGTCGGAATCTCGGCGCCTCAGAAATGCGCCCAGGACACAGAGATCGCGCGCCACTCATAGGCTGAGCCCCCTTGCGCGCGCCGCCGAGGCTATGAAGCCGTTGATGGCCGCGAACAATTCCGGTTCGTCGAGCAGGAAAGCGTCGTGGCCGCGGTCGGTCTCGATCTCGACGAAGGAGACGGACGCGCCGGCGGCGTTCAATGCATGCACGATCGAGCGGCTTTCCTCGGTCGGAAACAGCCAGTCGCTTGTGAACGACACGAGACAGAAGCGTGTCTTAGTGCCCGCGAAGGCATCGGCCAGCCGTCCGCCGTGGTCGGCGGCGAGGTCGAAATAGTCCATAGCGCGGGTCAGATAGAGGTAGGAGTTGGCGTCGAAACGGTCGACGAAGGTCATGCCCTGATGGCGCAGATAGCTTTCGATCTGGAAATCGGCGTCGAAGCCGAAGGTCAGCGCCTCGCGATCCTGCAGGTTGCGGCCGAACTTGCGGTGCAGCGCTGCTTCCGAGAGGTAAGTGATGTGCGCGGCCATGCGCGCCACGGCGAGCCCCTTTTCCGGCCGCCTGCCGAAATCGAGATATTTGCCGCCGTGCCAGTCCGGATCGGCCATGACAGCCTGCCGCCCGACCTCGTGGAAGGCGATGTTCTGCGAGGAATGGCGGGCGCCGGTGGCGATCGGCAACGCGGAGAAGACGCGTTCCGGGTAGCTTGCGGCCCATTGCAGCACCTGCATGCCGCCCATCGAGCCGCCGAGCACGCAGAACAGCTTCTCGATGCCGAAATGATCGACCAGCATCAGCTGCGCCCGCACCATGTCGCGGATGGTGATGATCGGCAGGTCGAGCCCATAGGGCCTGCCTGTCGCCGGATCGGTCGAGGCCGGGCCGGTGGAGCCGAGGCAGCCGCCGATGACGTTGGCGCAAATGACAAAAAAGCGGCGGGTGTCGATGATCCTGCCGGGGCCGATCAGCACCTCCCACCAGCCCGGCTTGCCGGTCACCGGGTTGGTGCTGGCGACATGCTGGTCGCCGGTCAGCGCGTGGCAGACGAGGATGGCGTTGGAGCGGGCGTCGTTGAGGGCGCCGTAGGTCTGGTAAGCGACCTGGAACGGCGACAGCACGGTGCCCGCATCGAGTTTTAGCGGCTTGTCGGGACCGAACTGCAACACCGGGCTCGACGGTTGGTCGGCCTCGTGGTTGGTCCTTGGAGCGCGCTGAGCGGCCATTGCATTCCCCATCCAGTCGCATCGATCTCGCGATACGGCGTCCGGCCGGCAACGGACAACAAAAAACCGGCCTGCCTTCGCAAAGCCGGTTACAGGTTGCAAACGGCCCTTTAGCGAATTGTTTAACGTGGCTGCAAGCCGACCGGCCAAATCACCACGGGAGATCCGGCTGTTCTTCTAGGGCCAGCGCCGCGCTTCGTCAACGGTCTGCCTACGCGCGAGCGCGCCGGCCCCTCGACATTCGGGGCCACCGCCTGTATTTCCGCTGCGGCCTCGAACCAGGGCCTCTCGACGGATTTGTGACATGAAGCAGGATCAGCCACGTCCGACGCCCCGCGCGGGCATCATGGACATCGAGGCCTATGTGCCGGGAAAAAGTACCGCGCCGGCCGGCGTGACGAAGGTCTACAAGCTGTCGTCCAATGAGAATCCGCTCGGGCCCTCGCGGAAGGCGATCGAGGCCGCCCGGGAGGTGGCTGCCAAATTGGACGTTTATCCCGACGGCTCCGCCCGCCGGCTGCGCGAGGCGATCGCCGATGTGCACGGCCTCAATCCGGCAAACATCGTCTGCTCCAATGGCTCCGACGAGATCCTGGGGCTGCTGGCGCAGACCTATCTCGCGCCGGGAGACGAGGCCGTGTTCACCGAACACGCCTTCATGGTTTACAAGATCTATATCCAAGCCGCCGGCGCCAAGCCGGTGGCGGTCAAGGAGACGGACGAGCGCGCCGACATCGACGCAATCCTCGCCGCGGTGACGCCGGCGACGCGGATCGTGTTCCTCGCCAACCCCAACAATCCGACCGGCACTTATGTGCCGTTCCAGGAGGTGCGCCGGCTGCATGCCGGACTGCCCAAGAGCGTGCTCCTAGTGCTCGACGCGGCCTATGCCGAATATGTGCGGCGCAACGACTATGAAGCCGGCATCGAGCTGGCCGGGAGCTCGGAGAACGTGGTCATGACCCGCACCTTCTCCAAGCTCGGCCTCGGCGGCGCACGCATCGGCTGGATGTACGGACCGGCGCATATCGTCGATGCCATCAACCGGGTGCGCGGGCCCTTCAACGTCAATGCAACCGCGATCGAGGCCGGCATCGCGGCCATCCGCGACCGCGCCCATGTCGAGCGCAGCGTGGCGCATAACGAGAAGTGGCTTGCCTGGGTCAGCGAGGAGCTGACCGGGCTCGGGCTGCGCGTGACGCCCAGCGTCGGCAATTTCGTGCTGATCCACTTCCCCGACAACAAAAAGCATTCGGCAGCGGCCGCGGACGACTATCTCAGCGCGCGCGGCTACATCCTGCGGCGCGTCACCGGCTACGGCTTTCCCAACGCGCTGCGCATGAGCATCGGCATCGAGGAGGCCAATCGCGGCGTCGTCGAGGCGCTCAAGACATTTCTGAAAAGCTGAAGCACCATGACAGCAACGATGTTCGGAAGAATAGCGCTGGTCGGCATCGGCCTGATCGGTTCGTCGCTGGCCCGCGTCTTCGGCCTCGGTCGTGTAG
>NZ_RZSR01000750.1:0-3037 GCF_004023265.1 Mesorhizobium sp. M1A.F.Ca.IN.020.06.1.1 | reverse complement strand
TTGTCTTGCCAGTTGTGAGCTCGTGCCTGGCGACGGCGGGACGAACATCCGTCGCCTTGACCGACCAGGTGACGATCTCGATTTCCAGTCCGTCGAGCCCCTCGATGGCGCGGCCGAAGAAGCGCTGGTAATTCTCCTCGAACAACGCCTTGAGTTCTGCAACGGCATCGTCTCCGAACGGCTCGTCTGCCACCGGCACGGGGATTTCCCAGCCCTGGCCGGCATAGCGCATGAAGGCGGTGATTTCGCAGACGATCCTGCCGCTGGCGCCGCCGCGCACAAAACCCTCGGCGGAGGCCTTGAGATCGGCGAGCAGGGCATTCACTTCGGCAGGCTGGAACCGCGACAGGCGCGTCAGCTTCGAGGCCAGGGCCTCGTAGCCGAACGGCGCCTTCAGGAAGCCGATCGCCGAGCCGACGCCGGCGCCGCGCGGAACGATGCACTGGTCGATGCCGAGCTTTTCGCACAGTCTCGCCGCGTGAAGCGGGGCGGCGCCGCCGAAGGCGATCATCAGATTGTCGGATATGTTCTTGCCGTTCTCGACCGCATGGACGCGGGCAGCATTGGCCATGTTCTCGTCCACTACCTCGCAGATTCCGAAGGCCGTCGACATGGCATCGAGCGACAGCCGCTCGCCGACATCGCGCAGAATCGCCTGCTCGGACGCAGTGCTGTCCAGCTTGATCGCCCCGCCGGCGAAATTGTCGGGGTCGAGCTTGCCGAGCACGAGATCGGCATCCGTGATCGCCGGACGCTTGCCGCCGCGCCCGTAGCAGGCCGGCCCCGGCTCCGAGCCGGCACTCTCCGGCCCGGTCTGGATACGGCCCATGGCGTCGACCCAGGCGATGGAACCGCCGCCGGCGCCGATCTCGATCATCTCGATAACCGGGATGGAGATCGGCATGCCCGAGCCCTTCGAGAAGCGGTAGGTGCGCGCCACTTCGAAGGTTCTCGCCGTGCGCGGCGCATAGTCCTCGATCAGGCAGATTTTGGCGGTGGTTCCGCCCATGTCGTAGGAGACGACCTTCTCAAGACCAAAGCGCCTGGCGATGTCTGCGGCGAAGATCGCGCCGCCCGCCGGGCCGGATTCGACCAGCCGGACCGGAAATTCCGAAGCGGTCTCCACCGAGATCAGGCCGCCGCCGGAATGGATCATGAAAACGGGGCAATCGGCGCCCATGTCCTTCAGGCGCGTCTGCAGGCGGGCGAGATAGTCGGCCATCTGCGGCCGCACATAGGCGTTGGCGCAGACCGTGTTGAAGCGTTCGAACTCACGCATCTGCGGCGAGACTTCGGCGCTGATCGAGATCGGGATGCCGAGTTTTCTGGCGAGGATCTCGCGCGCCCGGCGCTCGTGGTCGGGGTTGGCATAGGAATGGATGAAGCCGATCGCCACCGAGCCGAAACCACCCGCCGCAATGCGGTCGGCGATGTCCTCCAGAGCGGCTTCGTCGAGCGGCTGCAGCTCTTGGCCTTCCGCGCCGATGCGGCCCTTGACGGTGAAGCGATCCTCGCGCGGAATCAGCGGCGTCGGCAGTTGCAGGTTCAGATCATACTGCTCGAAGCGGTTTTCCGTTCGCATCTCGATCACGTCGCGGAACCCTTCCGTCGTGACCAGCGCGGTCTTCGCGCCACGGCGCTCAATCAGCGCGTTGGTGGCGAGTGTCGTGCCGTGGATGATGATGCCGATCTCGGACGGCGAAATTCCGGCGTCGCGAATGACGATGGCGATGCCGTCGAGGATCGCCTGCTCGGGAGCCGCATAGTTGGTCAGCACCTTGGTCGAAAACATCGTCCCTCGGACATCAAGGGCGATGTCGGTGAAGGTGCCGCCGATGTCCGCGCCGAGACGGATGTCGTCAGTTCTGGAGGTCATGACTTGGCCTTCTGGGAAGCGAGCGCGGCGTCGCGCATCTGAGAGAGGGTCTGCCGGGGCGTTATCGCTTCGGGCGAG
Source organism: Mesorhizobium sp. M1A.F.Ca.IN.020.06.1.1 (assembly GCF_004023265.1). Taxonomy (NCBI): domain Bacteria; kingdom Pseudomonadati; phylum Pseudomonadota; class Alphaproteobacteria; order Hyphomicrobiales; family Phyllobacteriaceae; genus Mesorhizobium; species Mesorhizobium sp. M1A.F.Ca.IN.020.06.1.1. The sequence continues at coordinate 1,083 of NZ_RZSR01000750.1, read as the reverse complement.
ATGGCGATGTCGAGGACGGCGCCGGTCGTCGAGCTAAGCGCCCGCTCGAACGCCGCCGCGAAATCCCCCGTGGATTCGACCCGCTCGGCGTGAAAGCCATAGGCCTTCGCCAGCGCCACGAAGTCGGGATTCTCGAGCGAGGTTCCGGAGACGCGAGCCGGATAGTTGCGCTCCTGATGGGCACGGATGGTGCCGTAGATGTCATTGTTGACGATCAGCACGATCGGCTGCGCGCCGGCCTGCATGGCGGTTCCGAGTTCCTGGCAGTTCATCTGGAAATCGCCGTCACCGGCAAAGCAGACCACGGTGCGTTGCGGGTATGCGACCTTGGCCGCGATCGCGGCCGGCAGGCCATAGCCCATGGCGCCGGATTGCGGCGCAAGCAGGCGCGCTTGCGGTCCAAACTTGAAGAACTTGTTCGGCCACACGGTGAAATTGCCGGCGCCGTTGGCAAGGATGACGTCGGCCGGGAGATTCTCGCGCAGCCAGGTGCTGACCGCGACCATGTCGACCGGGCCGGGCTGCACGGGCGCAGCGAACGTGCCTTCATAGGCCTTGCGTGCCGTCGTGCGCCAGTCGGCCCAAGAACCCTTGATCGGGGTGAGCGCCTTGGCGAAGGCGTTCGGACCGGCATGGATACCGATCGTGGGCACATAGATCTTGCCGATCTCGCGATCGGAGCCGTGCACGTGGATCAGCTTCTGGCGCGGTACGGGAACTTCGAGCAGGGTGTAGCCGTCGGTCGTCATCTCGCCGAAGCGGACATTGACGGCGAGGATCACGTCCGCATCGCGGATCAGGTTTTTCACATGCGGCACCATCCCGACGCCGGCCTCGCCGACAAACACCGGCGAATGGTTGTCGAACTGGTCCTGATACCGGAAGGCTGTCACGACCGGGATATCGGAGGCCTCAGCGAAAGCCTGAAACGCCGCGCGTCCGTCAGCCGTCCAGTTGGTGCCGCCCATCAGCAGCACCGGATTTTCGGCGGCGGCAAGCATCTTCAATGCCGACGCAATTGCCTCCTGTGCCGGCGCCGCTTCGAAGACAGACGCCGGTCCGCCGAGCGGCGCGGCTCCGGTC
>NZ_RZSR01000749.1:0-3038 GCF_004023265.1 Mesorhizobium sp. M1A.F.Ca.IN.020.06.1.1 | reverse complement strand
CTCCCGGCAAATCGACACGCCAGTCCCGTCACGCTAAACAGGACGCCATGTTGACCATCCGCAAACGCGACGCAAGCCGTACGCCCGCCGGTGATGCCAATCACCAGCCGCGCATTATCGTCGGCGAGGAAGGCGACGTAATCGGCTGCGCTTTCTCGGGTGTCTGGACGACGCGGACCGTGGCATCGGTCGATGCGGAGATGCGCAAGATCGAAAACCGCAACAGCGCCAAGAAGCTGATGCTCGACCTTTCCCAGATCGAGAAGATGGACACGGCCGGCGCCTGGCTGATCGATCGGCTGGCGAGCGCTTTCGAGAAGAAAGGCGTCGAAGTCCATGTGCAGGGGCAGAGCGAGATCGCCTCAATCCTGCTCGGCGCGGTGGGCGACGCGGTGCGTCGCGAACCCGAATCGGGGCCGGCCGGACCGCCCAACATCATCCTGCGCGCGCTGGAGCTGGTCGGCCGCCGCGTCTACGAGATGCGCGACGATTTTCTGGCCTCGATGAACATCCTCGGCGCCACCATCCGCGGCGCGCAGATGAAGCTCGGCCGCGGCCATGCCGTCAATCCGGCAGCAATCTTCAACCAGATCGACCGCATGGGCGTCGGCGCCATTCCCGTGGTGGTGCTGATGTCGGCCATCGTCGGCGCCATCGTCGCCCAGCAAGGCGCTTATCAGCTCAGCTATTTCGGTGCCGACATTTTCGTCGTCGACCTCGTCGGCGTGCTGATCCTGCGCGAACTTGGCGTGCTGATGACCGCGATCATGCTGGCCGGCCGCTCGGGCAGCGCCATCACCGCCGAGATCGGCTCGATGAAGATGCGCGAGGAGGTCGACGCGCTGAAGGTGATCGGGTTGAACCCGATCGGCGTGCTGGTGTTTCCGCGGCTCGTCGCCTTGGTGATTGCGCTGCCGTGCTTGACGATCATCGCGAATTTCGCCGCGCTCGGCGGCGGCATCATCGCCGCCTGGCTCTATTCCGACATTCCACCGGCGGCATTCATCGATCGGCTGCGGGTCGCCATCGACCTCAGCACCATTTTTGCCGGGCTGATCAAGGCGCCGTTCATGGCCATGATCATCGGCACCATCGCTTCGGTCGAGGGCATGAAGGTCGGCGGCAGCGCCGAATCGCTCGGCCAGCACGTGACCGCGTCGGTGGTGAAGTCGATCTTCGTCGTCATCATCCTCGACGGGCTTTTCGCCATGTTTTACGCATCGATCGGGTTTTGAGATGGCGGTTGCAAGCGGCAACGGGGTCAAGACGGCGCAGAACGCGGACCAGAGCGAGATCGTGCTTTCGGTCCGTGACGTCACCGTTGCCATCGAAGACAAGCTGGTCCTCGATAAGCTTTCGCTCGATATCGAGCGCGGCGAGATCCTGGGCTTCGTCGGCGCCTCGGGCGCCGGCAAGTCGGTGTTGCTGCGCACCATCCTTGGGCTTATGCCGAAGCAATCGGGAACCATCAGGCTGTTCGGCGTCGACGTCGACAAGGCAAGCGAGATCGAGCGCCTGCGCATCGACATGCGGCTCGGCGTCCTGTTCCAGCACGGCGCGCTGTTTTCGGCGCTGACAGTGCTGGAAAACGTGCAGGTGCCGATGCGCGAGTATCTCGACCTGCCGAAGAAGCTGATGGACGAGCTCGCCATGCTCAAGGTCGAGCTGGTCGGGCTGCCGCCGGACGCAGCGCAGAAATTCCCTTCCGAGCTGTCGGGCGGCATGATCAAGCGCGCGGCGTTGGCTCGCGCGCTGGCGCTCGATCCGGACATCGTCTTCCTCGACGAGCCGACCTCGGGCCTCGATCCGATCAGCGCGGCCGAATTCGACGAATTGGTCGTCAAGCTGCGCGATACGATGGATTTGACTGTCTACATGGTCACGCACGACCTCGACACGCTGTTCACCGCCTGCGACCACGTGGCGGTGCTCGGTAAGAAGAGGGTGCTGGTCGAAGGCACGATCGACGACATGCTGAAAAGCGAGGAGCCGTGGGTAAAATCCTATTTCCGCGGAAAACGCGCCCGGCAACTTGATCTTGCGGCTCGCGCATAGCCATAAGTGAGGTAATGGAAACCAGAGCCAACTACGTCATTGTCGGCATTTTCACGCTGGCCGCGATCCTCGCGGCCTTCGCCTTCGTCTACTGGACGGCCGCGATCGGCGAGCGTGGCGAGACGACGCTGTTGCGCGTGCGCATCCCGGGCTCGGCTTCGGGCCTTGGCCGCGGCAGCTTCGTGCTGTTCAACGGCGTCAAGGTGGGCGACGTCAAACGGGTCTATATCGATGTCGACAACCCGACGGTCGCCATCGCCGATACCGAGATCGACCGCATGACGCCGATCACCAAGTCGACGCAGGCCGATATCGGGCTCGCCGGCCTCACCGGCCAGGCCAATATCGAGCTGAAAGGCGCCGATCCAAAGGAAGTGAAGCTGCTCGACCAGGCCGAGAAAGAAGGCAGGGTTCCGGAGATCGTCGCCAATCCGTCGGCCGTGACCAACCTGCTGCAGACGGCGCAGAACATCTTCACGCGTGCCGACAAGGTGCTTTCCGAGTTGGAAGGCTTCACCAAGGATGTTCGCGGACCGCTGACGCAGACAGTCAAGAACGTCGAGACCTTCTCCAACGCGCTGGCCAAGAATTCGGACGGCATCGATAAATTCCTGTCCGCCGTGAGCTCGCTTTCGGAGCAATTGCAAAATGTGTCGGGCCGACTCGACAGCACGCTGAAGGCGGCCGAGGGCCTGCTCAATTCGGTCGACAAGGACCGGATCAAGAGCATCGTCGCCAATGTCGACACTGTCACCGCGAACCTCAAGGAAACCAGCGGGCAGTTGGACGGCGTGCTGAAGAACGTCGATGCCGCGGTGGGGTCGGTCAACGACTTCGCCAAGCAGACGCAAGGTACGCTCGCCAAGGTCAACGGCGTTCTCGATGGGATAGATCCGGCGGATGTCCGTACGGCGCTCGCCAACATCCAGAAGGCGAGCGACAGCGCCAACAAGGCGGCCGCCGACATCGCCAAGGTCACCGAC
>NZ_RZSR01000748.1:0-3038 GCF_004023265.1 Mesorhizobium sp. M1A.F.Ca.IN.020.06.1.1 | reverse complement strand
AAAAGTTCCTGCTCGGCGGAGTCGGCGCGCAATGGCGCGTGCCCTTGGCGCAGGCCGGCTGCTCGATCGGAAAGATCAGGCCAGTTGCCAGGCCATCGCCAGCCCGAGAGCAGCAACAAGCGCGACGGCGCCGAGGCGAAGCGATGGATGGGAGGAACGGGGCGAGGGCGGTGCTTCGGCGTCCTGGAAGCCGCCCATCGAGACGCGGGCGGCCCGCTCCAGCCTGTCCATATCGGCAATCATCATTCGCTTCCTCCCAAATCGCGGTGTGATTGCGCGGCTGGGTTTGATGCGTCGCGAGCGGTTCAGCGCCTCACGGGATCGCCGATCCACTCCACGGTTTTACGCAACTCGGAAGGGCATTGCGCGCTATCCTGGAGTTGCTTCTGCCGGGGAAACACAATCGGATTTTATGGTGAATGGCAGGTTAACGCCTCTCCGGCGGCTGTCTGTTGCCCAAGACGTGGTTGTTCATTCTATCTCGAAATTGCCGCGCGGGATGGTCAGGCGATATTCGAGACGATCGTCGTCGATATCGAGACTGGCGGAGCCATTCAGCGACGTCGGCACGACGCGTTCGAGGGCGACGCTGCCAAAACGATTTTCGGTGCGCCGACCGGCGCCGATCCTTTCTGTCCAAATCAGCAAAAGGCCAGGCGAAGTCTCGCTGCCGGCCGCGATCCTGGCGCTTACCCTGATCCGCCCGTCAGGCTGCGACAGGGCGCCGTAGCTTACCGAATTCACGGCCAGCTCGTGCATGGCCAGTCCGATATGAAGGGCAGCGTTCGGATTTAGGTAAGGGTTCTCCCCATCGAAACGCAGGCTGCGACTTGGATCGGCGCTATAGCGGCCGACCTGGCCGGACACGAGCTCACGAAGCGCCGCTCCCCGCCAGTTGGAGGATGTCACCAGATCCTGAGACGAGGCGAGCGACTGGATACGGCCGCGAAAGTGCGTCAGAAAATCGCCGAGCGTCTCCGAGTAGCGTCCGGTCTGGGTGGCTATGCTCTGGATGATGGCCAGAAGATTCTTCGAGCGATGGCTGACCTCTCGCAGCAGCGTTTTCAGCGTCTGCTCGCGGCGCTTCTGCTCCGTCGTCTCGACCATGGTGGTGACGACGCCCTGAACCTCGCCGGAGTCGCTGCGATCGGCATCGATCCAGACATGGAACCAGCGCACGCCGTCACTGTCGGAAATGCCGAGCTCGAGGCGATCCGGGTTGCCGGTTTCAATCACCTTGCGCTTGGCTGCGCCTATGCGCTCGGACTGCGCGGGGGAAAGCGCATCCTTGCCCTCGGCCGTCTCGCAGGCCCACGGGGCCCGCATGTTGCGCGCCCAGACGGTCTTCATTTCACGATCCTGGTAGAGGACCGAAATTCCAGCATTGTGGAGCGCGTGGAGTAGCGCGCGACCCACCTGCATCCCGCTTTCCGCCGGATGCATCGCGATCACTTCGTCGCTGTGCTCTTGCGTATAGTCCTTCTCTGAGGCCTTGGAACGCATTCGATACTTCCCGCATCCAGGCGCGAACGGCTTACGAGGATTGCTGCCCCGGTCTTGACCTACTGATGCTTATGCTGCCCAAAAGCGGTCCGCCGGACGACATCCTTTTGGGGACATCGCCCGGCGGTGGCTGGAAACCGTTTGAGGGGTGCGGCTTCCAGTGTTCGGCACTCCCCCTGGTCAGGTTCTCCTGACGAGGCCGGCGATGAGTGAGATCACCAGGAAAGCAAGGAAGACGAAGAACAATATCTGCGCGATGCCAGCCGACGTGCCGGCGATGCCGCCGAACCCAAGCGCGCCGGCGATGATCGCGACCACAAGAAAAACGAGCGCCCAGTACAGCATGATATCTCTCCTTCTAACGTCCTGGAAAAAACGTGGCTGGATGGCGTTTGTTCCACCATTTGCGGAAAAAGACGATCCCCTGAAAACGCTTCACGGATGGGACTCCGCGCCGCATCGTGCGAGGCGCGGGCGCCTCGCATGAGACCTCAATGATCGGACATGCGGTCAGGCCGCGGCTTTCGCCTGCCGGTCGAAGAACAGCGCCTGACTGATCAGGGCCTTCACCATGTCTGGATTGAAGGGCTTGGTCACCAGAAACGCCGGTTCGGGACGCTCGCCGGTCAACAGGCGCTCAGGGAAAGCGGTGATGAAGATCACCGGCACCGGCGTCGAGGACAAGATCTCGTTGACCGCCTCTATGCCCGAGCTGCCATCGGCGAGCTGGATGTCGGCCAGCACCATTTTCGGACGCGTCTTGCCGAAAACGGCGACCGCCTCGGCGTGCGTGCGGGCGGTGCCGACAACGCGATGGCCGAGGCTTTCGACCATCTCCTCGATGTCCATGGCGATCAGCGGCTCGTCCTCGATGATCAGCACGTCGGTCGCGACCTGGCGAGAAATCTCGCTGCTTGCCTGGGCAAGCAATTCGGAGAACTCCTGTTCGTCGGCATCGAGGATTTCCGCCGCTTCATCCTCGCTGAAACCCTCTACGGCGACCAGCAGGAAAGCCTGCCTCGGCCGCGGCGCGATTGCGTTGAGATTGGCGGCCGCCCGCTGCTCCCAAGCTGTCTGCGCATGCTCTTGCGGCACGCGGATCGCAATCGAAGTGAAAAGCCTGGCAAAGACCTTGTACAGCGCAATGCGATCGCTCGATGCCTTGGGGAAAACTTCGGTGTCGGCGATGATGGCCTCCAGCATCGCAGCAACCAGGGCGTCACCGCTTTCCTGCGATCCCGACACGGCGCGCGAGAAACGGCGGAGGAAAGGCAGGTGAGGAGCGATGGTTGCGGACAGGCTCATATTTGACGTCTCCCTCAGATGACGTTGTTGCATTGCAAAGGCTAGACTCACTGGAAGTCCCGGCAAAACCAACGTCGGCTTTCTGAAAAAGTTCCGCCGGGCAGGGAACTAAATTAGGAAGCGGGCGTTTCCGGCTTTGGGATGGGCAACCAGACAAGGGTGCCGCTTGCGTCGTGATCTATGGTTTTAAAGCGGTTTCAGGTGCTGGGACTTAGGGCAAACATGAAAGA
>NZ_RZSR01000747.1:0-3041 GCF_004023265.1 Mesorhizobium sp. M1A.F.Ca.IN.020.06.1.1 | reverse complement strand
CGCCGATACGATGCTGAAGCGGCTCGGCATCGAAGTCGAATATTACGGTCCGCGCATCGGCGCCGGAATTGCATCGCTGATCAAGCCCAACACCAAGGTGGTGTTCACCGAGTCGCCGGGATCGAACACCTATGAGGTGCAGGACATTCCGGCGATCGCCAAGGCGGCGCATGCGGCAAACGCGCTCGTCATGATGGACAACACCTGGGCGACGCCGCTCTACTTCAAGCCGCTCGACCACGGCGTCGACATCTCGATCCATGCGGCAACCAAATACCCAGCCGGCCATTCGGACGTCCTGCTCGGCCTGGTCTCGGCCAATGAGGCTTGCTGGAAGCAGCTCTATGACGGGTTCTGCACGCTGGGCTGCTGTTCGGGCCCGGACGACATCTACCAGACGCTGCGCGGCCTGCGCACCATGGGGGTGAGGCTGGAGCAGCACCAGAAGAGCGCGCTCGAAATCGCGCGCTGGCTGGAGGAGCAGCCGGGCGTGGCGCAGGTGCTGCATCCGGCGCTGCCGAGCCATCCCGACCATGCGCTCTGGAAGCGCGATTTCTGCGGCTCGAGCGGCGTCTTTTCGATCGTTCTCAATGGCGGCGGACAGAAGACGCAGCACGCCTTCCTCGACGCGCTGACCATCTTCGGCCTCGGCTACTCCTGGGGCGGCTATGAGAGCCTTGCGGTGCCGGTTTTCCTCGGCGACCGCACCATCGCCAAGGGCTCCTATGCCGGGCCGCTGATCCGCCTGCAGATCGGGCTGGAAGACGTCGAGGACCTCAAGGCCGACATCCAGCGCGGCCTCGCCGCCGCGGCCGAGGCCTGAGCGACGGTGCTAAATGCCGTTGCCAAACTGAATCCGCGGACGGCCGTAAAGCCTTGGCGCGATTGAGAAAGCCGAGGCCGCTGGCGGCATCTCGCAGGCGATCCGCGCTGCAATAATATTCTCTCCAGCCGCGAATATACGGATTGGTTTGGCTTCCAAATCCGTGGCTTCGGCGGCATTTCGGGCAGCGCAAATTCCACCATTCGACAGTTCAAGCCATTCGACCTGGGGCTGCCATGGCGTTCCGCCTCTTCGTTCCGATCCTTGCCGGCGCGACGCTGCGCGAGCGGCTGCTTGCCTGCATCGGCGCGACCATCGGCATCGCGCTGACCGGCGTGATCAGCGGGCTCGCCATGGGCAACGGACCGCATGTGGCGATGCTGGTGGCGCCGATGGGCGCGTCCGCCGTGCTGCTCTTTGCCGTTCCGTCGAGCCCGTTGGCGCAGCCCTGGTCGATCATCGGCGGCAACACGATCTCCGCGCTGGTCGGCGTGACGGTGGCGCATTTCGTGCACAACCCGGTGATCGCCTCCGGGCTGGCGGTGGCGCTGGCGATCGCCGCCATGTCGTTTACGCGCTCACTGCATCCGCCGGGCGGTGCGGCAGCCCTCACCGGCGTGCTTGGCGGGCCGGCCGTGATCAGCGCCGGCTTCCTGTTTCCCTTCGTGCCGGTGGCGCTGAACTCGATCATATTGGTGACGCTCGGTTTCCTGTTCCACAAGCTGTCGCGGCGCAACTATCCGCATGTGCCTCAGCCTGCCGCCAACAGCCACGGCACAGCCGACCGGCCGCCGGCGGAGCGCGTCGGCTTCCGGCCCGAGGATGTCGATGCCGCCCTGGCGGCACTCGACGAGACCTTCGACATCGACCGTGACGACATCGAAAGGCTGCTGCGCCAGGTCGAGCTGCAGGCGATGGTGCGCGCGCATCGGACGCTGCTCTGCCGGGACATCATGTCCCGCGACGTGATCTCGATGTCGGAGAACGCCACCGCCGACGAGGCGCGCAAGCAGCTTCTCGACCACAATATCCGCACCCTGCCGGTGGTCGACGCCGAGGCGAGGCTGGTCGGCGCCGTCGGCCTGCGCGAACTGACGCAAGCGACCGACACCGTGAAGGGCGTGATGTCGAAGGCCGGCACGGCCTCGCCCGAGACGCCGGCGATGAGCCTGCTGCCGCTGCTGACCGACGGGCGCAGCCATGCGGTGGTGATCGTCGACGCCGGACGGCATATTCTCGGACTCATCACCCAGACCGATCTGCTTGCTGCCGCCGCCCGCGCGCAGGCTGCAGACAGGCCGCCGCTGAAAGCTGTAGCATAGCGAGCGACTGGATCGGGAAAATCCGGGAACCTTTTGCCGGCAGGCGCGTCCAATTGCCCGGATGCAACGCCTGTTGGGAGATCGGGGCGCGATGATGAAGTCAGCAAGTCAGGCCGCCGCGGTTTCGGCGGCGGAGGCCGGCGAGATGGCGTTGGTGCACCGGGCCCTGGCACGGGACCCGGGCGCCTTTCGCTTGATCATCAAGACGCACAACCAGCGGCTCTACCGCATCGCGCGCGGCGTGGTGCGCAACGACGCCGAGGCCGAGGACATCGTGCAGGAAGCCTATATGCGCGCCTTCGCCAGCCTCGACAGCTTCCGCGGCGATGCCTCGCTCTCGACTTGGCTGTCGCGCATCGTCATCAACGAGGCGCTCGGCCGGCTGCGCAAGAGAAAACGCATCGTGGCAATGCCTGAAAACCCTGACGCGCAGATCATCCGGTTTCCGTTGAATTCAAATGACCTGAACCCTGGCGACGATCCGGAGCGGACAATGGCGCAGCGGCAGATCCTCGGGCTTGTCGAGCGGGCGACCGACAGCCTTCCCGATGTCTATCGCACGGTCTTCGTCGCCCGCGTCATCGAGGGATTGAGCATCGAGGAAACTGCCGACCTGCTCGGCATCAGGCCGGAAACGGTGAAGACAAGGCTGCACCGGGCGCGTGCCTTGGTGCGCAAGGCGCTGGACGACGAGATCGGCCCGGTGCTGCTCGACGCTTTTCCTTTCGCCGGCCGGCGCTGCGAACGGCTCACGCAGGCGGTGATGAAGAGGCTGGGGTTCGAGGCCTGAGGCGCGTTCAGATTTTGCGAAGCCCGCGTTGAGGATAGGCATCGCCGCCATCGCCTCGTCATCCTGGGCGTAGCAGGAGGAAAGCGACGCGCGCAGACCCTAAGAT
>NZ_RZSR01000746.1:0-3047 GCF_004023265.1 Mesorhizobium sp. M1A.F.Ca.IN.020.06.1.1 | reverse complement strand
GTCCAAGACAAGCAGCATCGCGTGTGTCCCCCGTAACAGCGCTTGCTAACTTCGGCGCGCGAAATTGGTTCCGCGTCCCCTGACAACAATCCGCAATCAACTGTCCAGTTCAAGCGGCTCATGGTCTGGCTGTTGATGCCAAATGACTTGCCGGAGATCGCGCCGGTCGACCGGCTGGTCGCATTTCCTGCAACTGATGCGGCAACTACTTCGCAAACGCAGGGTACGCTTCCATCAAAACGTGAAAGACTCTAGATCACAATGATCACGCTGTGGGCCGCGGCGACTTCAGGTTCCCCGCGGCTGATTCGATGACAGGCGCGAGAACTAGATCCTCGTTATCCTTCCAGCCGTCGAGCCAGGCGCTTGATAGCGACGCGATCAGAATCCACGACAAAAAAATACGGGGTCGGATAACCCTCAACCCAGGCGCCAGAAACCCTGCGCTCGCCAATCTCCGAGATGATCATGCCGATGGCGGGGTTGAACCTGCGCAATGGCATCGCGCTTTCCGCATGCAGACCGGGCACGTTCACCGAGTCCTTCGCAAGGACGAGCGGAATCAGCTGCAGGGCGTCGGCAACGGGGTCGCTTTCCATGCAGATCGGATCGAAGGTTAGGAACAAGTCTTCGCGGACGTGTATACGCGGCAATCGTTCGGAAATGGTATGAGCAAGGCTCACATAATCGTCCTCGGCGAGATCGGCCAGCGCTTCGGCGAGCTGATCCGTCGACAAGTTCGGAAAGGCCGCGATCAGCGCATCCTCATCGAGATGCCAAGGCAGGCCATCGACCGATGCCTTGCATATCCATTTTCCCACTGCCGAACCTTCCGGGGTCAGATCAGCGACCGTCTCTGTTGCTGACGGCATCGCTTTCTCCTCGGTTTCGCCTGCAGGCGGTGGCAATGGCACATCGCCCAGCATGTCGTCGATTCGCCTGACGACCCTTTTACAGAGCGCGGCGAAGGCGCGGATGTCGGCCGCTACCAGCTCGACCGTCTCGCCCAGCTTCGCCTCCTTGGCATGTTGCGCGAATTTTGCATCGACCACACCGAGATTGTGGCCGATCAAGTGACGCTTTTGGATATTGAGTGAGAGGACCGCCAACTCCGCAGCGTCGAGTTCGGCGAAGGGATCGAACGAGAATTCGTCGAAGCGCTTGCGGCCTTTGTCGATGTTCTGAAAATCGTTGCTGACGGGCTTGATCAGCGCTGACCCCGGAGGCCGGTTCTGAACGCGATAAACGTAAGCGACCTTGAGGGTTGCCTCGAAGGCCGTTAGCACATCCTCGTGGGCATTGCCGAGCAGCCGATAGGCCAGTTCCTGGTTTTCCTTGCTCTGGGATGCCGCCAGGTCGACCTGCTGGCCGACCAACTCGGCCTCGCGAGCGAAGTGCAACGCCAGATTGGGCGCTCCACAATCGGGACAAAACAGCGCTATCGCGAAGACACCGTAGTCCCGCCCGCAGCAATCGCAGACCAGCAGACGCATGAGGTCACGGCGCCCAAAACGCGGGCGAGGTTTGCTCGGCCGGGCCGCCGGCTTGTAGGTGATCGACTTGCTCCCTCGCGCCACATCGGCCAGCATGTCCGAAAAGGCGTCCCGCGCGTCTTGCAGTGCCGTCTGCTTGATTATCTTGATCGCGGCCTTGCGATCGTCCGGATGCGTGAACTCGGCGTCGTCGGCCCTGACGCCGCTATAGGGACAGACAGTCCCGCGGGTGCCAGGAGGATATTTCATCCGGGCAGCCCTTTCCGGATCTGCGACGAATCCGACGACAGGTTCACTGAGCACGAAATGCCGGGGGTGAGCATCTATGTTGGGTGAGTAACGATAGACCCTCCCATCAGGTGTCTTAGGCACTGGGATCGAGAGCTGCATCTTCGTGCGGCTTCCGCCCGTGCGCATCTTTTCAAGTCGTTTCAGCTTCATCGTGCCCCCACAAAAGACTCAGCATGTATCGCAAGTTTACACGTTTCTTCGCCAGGCACTTTCCCTTCCGCCACATCGTCTGCTCAGCCTCCTGTCATCACCGAAGCGGTGCGGACTAAGGAAGACCGCAAATCGAGCGCTACAAAATCTGGCATCGAGGAAGGAGCTTTGGCCAACTGACCAGAGACGCCATCCCTCCACGCGGACCGCCTCCCCGGACAATAGATCTTGGTGAGCGTTAGCGCGCCTCCTCCCATAGAGACTGAGCGAGACGGCTCGCATCGTCATCTGCGCAGAATTCGCAATCGGGCACCCGCGGGCGCAACCGGCGAAGGCGGCCGATCGGTGCACCCCAGGGGTCGACGGTCCAGTAATTGGTTGTCGCTGCATGGTGATTGGATCGCAAAAGTTCAACAACCAGCAGCACTCCAGCGAGAGCGGACACAAAGGCGAACGGTGCCAACACTTGCCGCCCCTCGGGGGTTAGGAGCGCCTGCGCGCTGCAAAGTTCCTTGAAAAGCGTATCGTAGGCTTTGCCAGCGATCGCCTTAGCCTCAACCGACGGATGCGCCTTCGCGATCCGCCCTGCCGCATCTGCAGAGATGAATCCTTCACGAACCATCTCGATGTCGATGCCGAGTCCCTCGGCGATGGACCGTTCACGCGCGTGCTCGTCGGGAACGTGACGATATATGCAGGCGAGGCAGGCATCATCTGTCGGCTGACTGTGGCTGTGCACGATGACGGCCCTTGCATCAGTTGTGGACGCATCGATTACTCGCCGCGGAATTTCCTTCTGCAAGGACCGTCGCGCTCGGCGGCTGTCCACCGTTACGATCGCGGTGTCAACGAGCCCGGTCTTGGCAACCAGCTCACCGAATGTGCACGCGTACGGCTCGAGTTTCAGCTCAGGGAAGTCCGGCTGGGCAGATCGTGCCAGGGTCGCCGCCTTCGGCAGACCAACATGGTCGCTGGTGAAATAGAGGCAGCGATTGGGGTTACCCTCTCCGACGACCTTCGGGTCGACAATCGGCAGAGTGCCGCGAACCTGCAGATGGCGGAGCGCGCGCAGAAAGCCGTTGCCCACGGCGCCCCCACCGACCAACACCGCAC
>NZ_RZSR01000745.1:0-3050 GCF_004023265.1 Mesorhizobium sp. M1A.F.Ca.IN.020.06.1.1 | reverse complement strand
GAATGGATCGCCAAGGACCTCGACTTCGAATATTGGCTCGGCGTCCAGAATTCCAAGCTTCCGGCCAACACCTTCGTCGTGCGCGCCGCCGATCTCGAGGATCCCGACAAGAAGGCCTTCCTCGAAAAATATCTGCGCGGCTGGGCGATGGGCCTCGAATTCGGCTACCAGAACCCGCGCGCGGCCGTCGAAACCGTGTTCGAGCAATTCCCGACCTTGGCCAAGAACCTTGGCCCTGAGCTCGGCACCACCTCGATCCTGCAGCAGATCAACGTCTTCCGCGGTGACATGGACAAGCGCAGTGGCTGGGGCTCGCACGACATGGCGAGCTGGCAGGGCTTTTTCGACGAGATCCTGAAGATCGGCCAGATCACCGCGCCGGTGAAGGCCGAAGACGTCTGCACCAACGACCTGATTCCGACCGCCAACGACTTCGACAAGGCGAAGGTCAAGGCCGATGCCGACGGCGTGAAACTGTCGGAAGGCTTTGCCGCGCTCGACGTCGAGAAGATCAAGGCGCACCTGTTCGATTCCGCCGTCAAGTAAGGCGGGCGCATTGACCATCGGGCGGCGCCTGATGCCGCCCGAGCTACTGTTCAAAGAGCATTGGGGAGGCTGACATGGCCGACAAAGTAAAAATCCTGGTGGTTGGTCTGGGCAATATGGGCGCTTCGCATGCGAGCGCCTATCACCGCTCCGACGGCTTCGAGATCGTCGGCATCATGAGCCGCACCATCAAGAGCAACAAGAAGATCCCGAAGGAGCTCGCCGGCTATCCGCTCTATGAGGATTTCGACTTGGCGCTGAAGGAGACCAAGCCGGACGCGGTCTCGATCAACAGTTGGCCGAACACGCATGCCGAATACGCGCTGAAGGCGATCGCCGCCAACTGCCATGTGTTCATGGAAAAGCCCCTCGCCACCAACATCGCCGACGCCGAGAAGGTGGTGGCCGCCGCGCGGGCCAAGAACCGGAAGCTGGTTCTGGGCTACATCCTGCGCGTCCACCCGTCCTGGATCAAATTCATCGAGGTCGGCAAGACGCTCGGCAAGCCCCTGGTGATGCGCCTCAACCTCAACCAGCAGAGCAGCGGCAGCGCCTGGCACTGGCACAAGAACCTGATCGACTCGCTGATCCCGATCGTCGACTGTGGCGTGCACTATGTCGACGTCATGTGCCAGCTGACCGGCGCCAAGCCGGTGCGCGTGCACGGCATCGGCGCCAAACTCTGGGCCGAGGCCGACAAGCAGAACTATGGCCATCTGCACGTCACTTTCGATGATGGCTCGGTCGGCTGGTATGAAGCCGGCTGGGGCCCGATGATGAGCGAGACCGCCTATTTCGTGAAGGATGTGGTCGGCCCGAAAGGCGCCGTTTCGATCGTCGCCGGCCAGTCCGCAAGCAGCGCCAAGGAAGCCGAGGAGGTATCGGATTCCGCCGACATCGACCGCCACACCAAGACCGACGCGCTGAAGATCCACTACGCGCAGGTCGATGGCGACAAGAACTTCTCGAAGCCCGACGAGATCGTCAGCATGGAGGACGAGCCCGGCCATCAGGAGCTTTGCGACCGCGAGCAGGCCTTCTTCCTGCGCGCCATCCGTGAGGACCTCGATCTGACCGAGCAAATGGATGCCGCCGTCAACAGCCTGCGCATCGTTTTAGCCGCCGAGCAGAGCATCGCGGAGAAGCGGACCGTCGAGCTGACCTGAAGCTTCCGGTCAGCCTGCCGCGCAACCTCACATCTAGCCGCTTCGCGGCTGGGCAGTCCGCCGGCGGCGTGCCGATCGGCATGCAGCCAGTCGGCCGCTATGTAGCGCTCTCCACGCAGTTGGAAGAGGAGATGCCGTGCAGGGACCGGCGGCCGGCCAACCAGCTTCCGGATCTTTGGAACAGCACGTTGCCGCCGCCTTCATCCCGTGGCGTCAATTTCCTATAAGATTCCTATTTCTTTGGTCCCCGCCTCGTCTCGAACCCTTATGGCGGTCGGGTCCATATTCCCCTCGAAAAACACTTTCATCGCCGTCGCCGCCAAGGTGACGGGCGGTCCTGTGCAATTTTGAACTCGACCGTGTCGGGGTGCAAAAACAAGCCGAAACAAGGAATGCCTGCAATGGACCTCGTTGTTCTCGGGATGGGGATTTTGTTCTTCGTCCTGTCCTTAGCTTACGTCAAAGCCTGCGACAGAATCTGATCGAAGGGTCTTACAATGCTTTTCGACTACGTCCTCGGCGGCGCGGTGACCTTGTTCTTGCTTGCCTACCTCACCTACGCCCTCATCCGCCCAGAGCGCTTCTGATCGGCATACGGAAAGTCAGTTCATGACACTCAACGGCTGGATACAGATCCTCGTCTATTGCGGGATCCTGCTTTTGCTCGTGAAGCCGCTCGGCGGCTACATGCACCGCGTCTTCAAAGGCGATCGTACGTTGCTGTCGCCCGTGCTTGTCCCGATCGAGCGCGGCCTCTATCGCCTCGCCGGGACAAGCGAGAAGGAAGAACAGCACTGGGCCGCCTACGCCACCGGCATGCTGCTTTTCAACCTCGCCGGTTTCCTCGTGCTTTATGCCTTGCAGCGGCTGCAGGGCGCGCTGCCCTACAATCCCGCCGGGATGGCTGCGGTCGAACCGGAGCTCGCCTTCAACACCGCGGCGAGCTTCGTCACCAATACCAACTGGCAGAACTACGGCGGCGAAAGCACGATGTCCTACCTCGTGCAGATGGCCGGCCTCACCGTCCAGAACTTTGTTTCGGCCGCCACCGGCATTGCCATTGCGATCGCGCTGATCCGCGGCTTTGCCCGCGCCTCGGGCAAGTCGATCGGCAGTTTCTGGGTCGACCTGACCCGCTGCACGCTTTACGTGCTCCTGCCGGCCTGCATCGTGCTGACGCTCGTCTATGTGTGGCTCGGCATCCCGCAGACGCTTGGACCCTATGTCGACGCCACCACGCTGGAAGGCGCCAAGCAGACGATCGCGCTCGGCCCAGTAGCAGACGATGACGCCGACGAGAAACAGCACGCCCATCGAGGCAAGGAGACGCGCTTCGGA
>NZ_RZSR01000744.1:0-3053 GCF_004023265.1 Mesorhizobium sp. M1A.F.Ca.IN.020.06.1.1 | reverse complement strand
GCGTGGCGCTTCTGATCGGTACGCCGTTGGCGACGATGCCGATGATCAGCGAGGTGCGGGCGCCGAACAGGATGCGGGTCAACAGGTCGCGGCCGAGCAGGTCGGTGCCCAGCCAGAACTTGGCGTTCGGCGGCAAGGGCGAACCTTCCAGCGTCAGTCCGTCGAACATCTGCTCGTTGGGATCGTAGCCGGTCAGCCACGGCGCCAGGATGGCGCCAGCAAGCACGATGGCGACGATGAAGAGTCCGAGCAGCGCCAGCGGCCGCTTGAGCAGCCGGCGCCAGACGCCGGCGCGCGGCTTGACCGGCATTTGGCCCGGCGCCGGGAGATCAGGCGCGATGGGATTGGTCACCGCCATCCTCGTTTTCCGTCATCGCCACGATCCGCCGGGCCGCTTCCTCGACGCTGATCTGCCAGCTCATCGCCAGCGACCGCAACTGCGCATAGGCGCGATCGTCGTCGCTGCCTTTCGACAGCGCCGCGACCGCGCGCACGATGGTCTGGCGCTCGCCGACGCGCTGGCGCAGCGACGCGATCTCGTCGGCCAGCCGTTTCCCCGCCTCGAAGCTTTGCCGGGCGATCAGCAGCGCGCTGTACACGCCCGCATTGCCGACCGGTTTCAACAATTGCGCATCGGCTTTTTGCGACAGCGCCCATTCGATGCGGCCCGGCGCTTCCGAACCGATCAGCGCCACCAGGGGCATCGGCGCCTCGCCCGGCTGCCACGGGAACTGCTCGTCGAAGCCGAGATCGGCGTCGAAGAAGACGAAATCCGCGGCAAGCGCCTCTGCCGGCAATTGCGGCCAGCATTCGACCGCCTCAAGGCCGATCGCCGACAGCTGCCTGGTGATCGCCTGCACCGTCGCGTGCGGGCGATGCAGCACGAAAACCCGCGCGCCGCCGAGATTGGGGATGCGTGCGGACCGGCTCACGACACCACCCTGAGCCGCGGACGGCCGAAGGTCTTCGCCGGGTCGTAACGCGACAGATAGGGATCGGGCGCCACCTCTTCCTCGCGGCTGACGACCTCGAAAAATCCATCGGCGATGCGCCCGATGATCACCGGCAGGGTTGCATGCTGCGTGTGCGGATCGATTGCGATAGGCCCCAGGCGCGTCGTGAAGCGGCGCCCGGCGAAGGCTTTTGAGAACGCCGCCGGGCCGGCGTCGGGATCGCCGGAGAGCACGTCCGCCATCACTTGCACCGATGCATAGGCGGACGCCTCGAAGGACGAGGCGAAGGCAGCCGGGCGCGGCGCGAAATAGGGTCCGGCCGACAAATGGCCCCTGCCCGTTTCGCCGATCGCCGGCAACTCGCCCTCGGTGAGATTGCAGGATATGACCGGGCAGGCATCGGCCTTGAAGGCCGCATTCTCGCGTCCCAAGTCGCGATATGCCGCCAGGAAGGCATAGGACGAGGTGCCGATGAGGTTGTTGAGGATGAAATTCGGCCGCGTGGCGCGGATTTCATCGATCAGGCGCGAAACGTCGGTTTCGCCGATGCGCAGGTAGCGCTCGCCGAGCACCTTGCCCGCAGCGTCGGCGATCAGGTCGCGCGCGACGCGGTTCATCTCCCAGCCCCAGATATAGTTCGAGCCGAGCAGGAAGCCGTTGGCGCCGAAACGCGGCGCTACATGAGCCATCAGCGGAACCAGATGCTGGTTCGGGCAGGCATGCATGTAGACGACATGCTCGTTGGCCTCGAACCCCTCATAGGGGCAGGCATACCAGAGCATGCCGCCCGCCTTCTCCAGCACAGGGATCGTCTCCTTGCGGCTCCAGGAGGTAATGCAGCCGATCACGTGGCGGGCGCTGCTGGTCCGGAAGATATCCTCGCAAAGTGAGGCGTAGCGGTCGGCATTGCTTTGCGGATCGCGTTCGACCGGCACCAGCTCGATCCCGCAGCTTCGGTCGGCATTGATGTCGGCGATCGCCCGCATCGCGCCCGTGCGGCACGCGTCCGAGACGAGCTGGTAGCTGCCGGATCGCGAATAGAGGACGCCGATCTCGATACGCCGTTTCAAGCAATGCCCCAAAAATGAAAAAGCCCCGCAGCCGCCGCCGACAGGCGAGGCATACGAGGCATTCTTGCCGTCCGGCGACCGAGGCCGATATGTTCGCAGCTACCCTATTCCCTACCGCCCGCCAGTCAAGCCTCAAAGTTGCATGGCGCGGCGGGGCATCTAATCGCGCAGGCTGAAGACGAAAGGCGCGGTGCGGGTGACGTGGGCGCCGAGTTCGGCCGGCGGCGCCGGCACCGACGCGCCCTGCAACACGCCGAGCGCGGCGCGATCGAGATCCGGATCGCCCGAGGATTGCGCCAGCCGGGCAGAGACTACCCTGCCGGAGACGTCTACCGTGAAGGTTACAGTAGGCGTGCCCTCGACGCGCCTGGAGCGCGCCGCGCTCGGATAGCGGGTATGCCGCCTGATCCATGCCGCCAAGTTGGAATTCCAGCGCGACGGGCTGACGCTCGATCGCGACACCGAGTCGGAGGATTGCGGCGCGGCGGCCTTCGCGCCTGCGTTGGCATCGATGCCGGCCATCGTCACGGCCTTTGGCGGCGCGGCCTTTGCCCTTTTCCTCTGGTTCGGCTTTTCGACCGGCTTCTTTTCCACTTTTTTCCTCGCCTCGACGGGCTGGCTTGCCTTCGGCTGCGCCTCGAAAGGCTTTGGCTGCGGCAGCGGAACGACGACGTCGGGAGTAGCTGTCTCGACAGGGTCGGGCACGACCTCGTCCAGCGGCGGCCGCTCGCTGAGCGCAGCTGCTGTCTCCGCCGGTTCGACCTCCGCCGCCTTGTCGGAAACGGCCGGCGGCTCGGCGACCGGCTCGACCCATTTCACGACCGGCGCCGGATCGGTCACCGGTTTCACTTCGGCGGGCTTTTCCGTCTCCTCCGCCGCATCTGGCTGGTCCGGCGCGACCGTGTCCAGCATGGCCGCCTCTTCCGGCACGGCAGGCGTCGTCGGCAGCGGCGCCATTTCGACAGCCAGCGCCGGCGGCGCGCCGCCGTCCGGCACCTCGGTAAAGCTCAGATTCTGCACCGCATAAGCG
>NZ_RZSR01000743.1:0-3056 GCF_004023265.1 Mesorhizobium sp. M1A.F.Ca.IN.020.06.1.1 | reverse complement strand
GTCCGGACGCGGCCGATATTCTCGATTTCAGCCAGCGCGACTGGACGCATGACCGCTGGAGCGGCGGCGCCTATAGCGATCTCATCGTCGACGTGACGGCAAGAGATGCCGAGCGCACGATTCTTGCCGGCGCGCCGCCGATCCATTTTGCGTCGTCGGAAGTGTCGCCGTCCTTCCCCGCCTATGTCGAGGGCGCGATCGTGGCCGGGCACATCGCCGCCGGGAAGATTTTGGCGCGGCTTCAGTCCGCCATCGCCACCAGGGCCTCTGGGTCGTAGGCGAGACGGATCGGCGCGCCGACCGGAATGTCGTCGGCGCCGAAATCATTGGTCTCGGTCACCGAGAGCGGCTTTTCCAGCCCCGGGATCTCGACGATCAGATGCGTGATCTCGCCGAAATAGTGGCGCTCGACCACCTTGCCGGCGACCTCGAACTTGGCCGTCGCATTGTCCCAGAGCACGCGCAGCCGCTCCGGCCGGATACCGAGCGTCGCCGCGCCGCCGTTGCGGACGAAGGCCTTCGGCTTGTCGGTCCTCACACGCCCGAAGCCAAGCGTGTCGACAACCAAGGACGCGCCGTTCTCCTCGACGATCTCGGCCTTGACGAAATTCATGCCGCCGAGGAAGTCGGCGACCTGGCGGTTGACCGGGCGCTGGTAGATTTCCTTGGGCGAGGCGACCTGCGCGACACGGCCGCCGAACATCACGGCGATGCGGTCCGACATGGCCAAAGCCTCGTACTGGTCGTGCGTGACCAGCACGAAGGTGATGCCTACCGCCTGCTGCAGCCGGCGCAACTCGACCTGCATCTGCTCGCGCAGCTTCTTGTCGAGAGCCGATAGCGGCTCGTCGAGCAGCAGCACCTTGGGACGCATGACCAGCGCGCGGGCCAGCGCCACGCGCTGACGCTGGCCGCCGGAGAGTTCGGTGGCGCGGCGCTTGCCAAGGCCGGTCAGCGACACCTGCGCCAGCGCCTCCTCGACGCGGCGCTTTTCTTCGCCGCCCTGCAGTTTCAGCCGCTTCAGCCCGTAGGCGACGTTCTGCTCGACATTGAGATGCGGAAAGATCGCGTAGCTCTGGAAGACCATGTTGGTCGGACGCCGGTTGGCGGGAATGCCGTCCATCGGCTGGCCGTCGACGGCGATCGAGCCGCTGGTCGGCGTATCGAAGCCGGCGATCATGCGCAAAAGCGTGGTCTTGCCGCAGCCGGACGGGCCGAGCAGCGAGAAGAACTCGCCCTCCCTGATCACGAGCGATGCATTATCCAACGCCTTGAACGCGCCGTAGCTGCGCGTGACGTCGCGGATCTCGATCATGGCGCGATCGGACATCGTTCGCTCGGATTGGACCCGCTCAAGCATAGAGGCCTCCCTCGTTCTGGGTGCGTCTCGCCGCGCGGCGGCGCAGGATCTCGGCAACGGTCATCAGCACGAAGGACGCCGCCAACAACAAGGTACCGAGCGCCAGCACGCCGGGGAGCTTGGCCGCGAAGCGCAGCTGTCCCCAGATGTAGATCGGCAGCGTCGCCTCGGTGCCGGTGAGGAAGAAGGCGATGATGAACTCGTCGAGCGAGATGGTGAAGCAGACCAGCAGGCTGGAGATGATCGCCGGCGCCACCATCGGCAGCGTCACGCGCCGGAAGGTGCCGAAGGCGCTTTCGCCGAGATCGGCGGAGGCTTCCTCGAGGCTGCGGTCGAAGCCTTCGAAGCCGGAGGTCAGCACCGTCATCGAATAGGGAATGCAGACCAGCACATGCCCAAGCACGACCGTGAACAGCGACAGGCTCAAGCCCAGTTGCAGCATCACCAGGAGCATCGAGATGGCAACGATGACCTCGGGCAGCACCAGCGGGGCCATGATCAGCCCGTTGACGGTGCGGCGGCCGGGATAGCGGTAGCGGGTGATCGAACGGGCAGCGAGAATGCCGAACACGGTCGACAGGATAGCGGCCGAGGCGCCGACAACCAAGCTGTTCCAGGTTGCGTCGATCAGCGCCGGCGTGCGCGGCAGGTCCTGGTACCAATGCAGCGTGACGCCTGAGAGCGGGAATTTCGGCGTCGCCGCGGTGTTGATCGAGAAGATCGGCAGGAAGATCACCGGCAGATAAAGGAAGAGGATGTAGAGCGCGGCGTAGCTCGACAGCCAGCTTGGCAGGTAACGTCTGATCGCCGTCATCGCGCCAGCCTCTGCAACGCGCGGATGACCAGCACCGCGGCGCCGGCCATCAGCGAGACGATGACCATGGTGGTGACGGAGAGTGCTGCGCCGAGCGGCCAGTTCGACGCCTTGCCGAATTGCGCCTGGATGGCGTTGGCGATCATGACGCCGTCTTTGCCGCCGACCAGCTTCGGCGTGACGTAGTCGCCGACGGTCGGGATCATGACGATCAGCGCCGCTGAGATGACGCCTGGCGCCGACAGCGGCAAGGTCACGCGCAGAAAGGAGCGCAGCGGCCCGTCGCCGAGGTCGGTCGCCGCTTCGACCAGGGTGCGGTCGACCTTCTCCAGCGAAACGAAGATCGGCAGGATGGCGAAGGTCGCCCAGGCGTGAGTCAGCGTGATGATGACGGCGCTGGAATTGTAGAGCAGCGCAGTCGACGGCTCGTCGATGATGCCGAGGCCCATCAGGCCGGAATTGAGCACGCCGTTGTAGCCGAGGATCACCTTCCACGACATCACGCGCAGCAGGTAGCTGGTCCAGAACGGGATGGTGATGAGGAACAGCCAGAGGCTCTTCTGGCGGCCGCCATGGAAGGAAATGAAATAGGCGATCGGATAGGCGAGCAGCACGGTGAGCAGGCTGACCGTCAGCGAGATGTAGAGCGAGCGCCAGAGCAGGTCGCGGTAGATCGGCTCGGTCAGCGCGATCCGATAATTCTCCAGCGTGAATGTGTGGTCGATGGTCAGGTAGTCCTGCGTCCAGAAGGAATGGGCTATAACAACCAGGATCGGCAGGACGAGAAGGATGAGCGCGTAAAGGAAAGTCGGGCTGATCAGCGCAATGCCCTGGACGGCTTCCGACTGCAGAAGGGCACCTCGTCTGGCTCTCGCCATGCGC
>NZ_RZSR01000742.1:0-3059 GCF_004023265.1 Mesorhizobium sp. M1A.F.Ca.IN.020.06.1.1 | reverse complement strand
AAAGCGAGCACGACTGTGTCTGCCGTGCGGCGTCCAACGAGCTTGCGCTGCCTGTCAAGCAGGCGGACCTCAAGGACAATCTCTGGCAGGCGCACCAAGCGGGCATCGACCCCGAGAAGTACGAGAACGGACTGCGCCTGCTCGACGAGTTGACCAGCGAGTGACTGGAATTGCTCTAGCCCTTGTCGCTCACCTGCAGCAGATCCGCCGACTCGGGTGAAAGGAGCGAGCGTTCTCGCAACGCCTTTTCCAGGTCGTTGCGGCTGTCAGCCGGGCAGGCGTCGGGCAGGTCGAGCGCCGTCAGCGCCTCTTCGTCGAATTCGATAGCCCCGCCATAGAGCTGAGCCACCTGCATCACCAGACTCTCGATATCCTCGCGGGCAATGTTCTCAGCGAGATTCATCAGCCTGATTTCTTCCGACAATTGGATAATATTGACGATGCCGTTTTCCCGCAAAGCCCGCTGGACCTTGTGGTGAGCGTCGTTGCGCAACCGGTCGGAAAATCCTCGTAACATCGGAAAAACCTCCTTTCGCGGCGGTTCATCCCTCTGCCGGCCATAATGCGCCGACGTCGCTCGGTTGGCAACTAAAAAATGGAAAAGCTGTAAAAAAATCAACAAGTTAGCATAGACCGGCAAATGCGGTGTAGCCATATCGTTAGCACCGCCAGCGTCCCCCGCCTTTGTTGTCTCGCATGACCTTGACGTCTTTTGAGCCGAATCCTACTTTTACTGGCAGTGAGTGACATACTCATTCGTGTCATGACCTGCGGGAGGCTAGGGTGGTTGAATTGGAGCGGCCGCAAAGGCTGCAGATCATGTTGACGGAAGAGGAACTGGCGGCAGTCGAGAACTGGCGCTTCGAGAAACGCATGCCGAGCCGCTCGGCCGCCGTGCGCGAGCTTCTGCGAAGGGGCCTCGCATCCGAAGGTTTCCTGACAGCCGAGACCGGCATGAAGTCGCAGGATTTCGGCGTGCTGGATCCAGCAAAGGGGAATGGCGAAAATCCTGACCCCTCCAAGGCTTAGCCGCTTGCTATGAGATTCGGCCGCGCTAACTAATGCCCATGGTGACATCCGGGGGCAGGGAATTTGAAGATGCCAGCGCCAATGCGCGTCTGGCCGCCATTGTCGATTCTTCCTTCGATGCCATCATCGGCAAGGATCTGAACAGCACCATCACCGACTGGAACCGCGCGGCAGAACGCATGTTCGGCTACAGCGCAGAGGAAGCCATCGGCCAATCGATGCTGCTCCTTATCCCCGAGCATATGCACGACGAGGAGACCGACATTATCAGCCGCATCCGCCGGGGCGAGGGCGTGGCAAATCTCGACACGATGCGAAAGCGCAAGGACGGCTCACTCGTTGCCGTTTCGGTAACGGTGTCGCCGATCAGGAGCCTTGCGGGCGAGATCGTCGGCGCCTCCACGATCGCGCGCGACATCACCGCCGCAAGGGAAAATGAGCGCCGCATCCGGCTCCTGATGCGCGAGGTCAACCACCGTGTGAAGAACCAGTTCGCGGTGATCCTGTCGATGGTCAGGGAAACCAACAAGCGTTCTGCCAGCCCCAGCGAGTTCGAGGAGATGATCCGGGCCCGGATCATGGCGCTGTCGCGCTCGCACGATCTGCTGGTTACCTCGGAGTGGGCAGGCGCCAGTCTCTTCGACCTGATCCAGGAACATCTGAAACCGTTTGGTCATGAGGAGCGCATCTCGCTTTCCGGCCCGCTTTTGACGCTGCAGTCGAATGCCGTGCAGAATCTCGGCATGGCCTTCCACGAGCTTGGCACCAACTCGTCGAAATATGGCGCGTTGGCAGGCGAGGGCGGGCATGTCGAGATCACCTGGACGGTCGAGACCGGCCCGAAGGCGCAGCGCCACTTTCAGCTTGTCTGGCAGGAGAGGTCGAATGGCCATGCCAATGGCGAGCCAGACGAGACGGCGCGCAAGGGTTTTGGCACCGTGGTGCTGCAGCGGGTGGCGCCGCAATCGCTCAGCGGCTCCTCCAGTCTCGAGCGCTCGTCCGGTGCGTTGAAATGGTCGCTGACGGCACCGCTCGAGGCCATTGTCATGCCACAGCTGGGCGCTGAGAGCGGAAGCGACTTTTACGGATGAGGGTCCGTTCCGGAAATCGAATGCATTTGCCGTAAGGGGCTTGTGCGGCGCGCAATACGGCTACCGCGGAAGGTTCCCTTGTCGCTCCGTAAAAATGTATTACATCATGTAACATAGCGTGCGCATTGCACGCGAATGCAGTTGCTTTGGTCTGGCTTCATCGATGGAGGTTGTCATGGCAAGCAAACTGATGGAAGAAAGGAAGAGCAAGGACTGGGTTATCCTGGTCCTCGCGATCTGCCTGTTCATCTCACCCTGGGTCATCGGATTCACCGCGGCAATGATGCCCGCGTGGAACGCCTGGATTGTTGGCGTCCTGCTCGGTGCGCTGGCGCTCGCGACGCTTTCGGTGTTCGCCGAATGGGAGGAATGGGTAAATCTCGTGCTCGGGCTCTGGCTGATCGTGTCGCCCTGGCTGCTGGGCTTCGCGGCGGACAGGAACGTAATGCTCACGCACGTCATCCTTGGCGTGCTCGTGGTCGCGGCATCGGCCTGGGCCGTCTGGGACGTCCGTCATCCCCACGCGCATGCGTGAGCGGTGATTAAGGGAGCCCGCCGCGCAAGCGGCGAGCTCCTTAGTAAGGCGATTCCAGGAAAAACGTGCAGCCGGTTTTCCGGCCGGAACTGCATGGTAGACCAATCGGGGCACGGGGCTGAGCAACGGTTGCGAACCTCACGCAATTGCTGCAACCGGAAACCTTTTCGTGCATTCTTGGGAATGGCACCGATGCTCCATCCCGATCAGCCTGCCAAATGCTGTTCCTATTGCGGCGGCCGCGATCACGAGTTCGAGGCGTGCCCGAAGCGCAAGGCCGACGCCGAGAAGGAAAAGCCGCTGCGGCAGCCCGAGCCGGCCGGCCTGCTTCAGGCTGACCTGAGCACCGCCAACCTGCCAGGGCAATCTAGCGAGCGTGGCGCTTTAGTTTCGCGGCCTTGCGC
>NZ_RZSR01000073.1:0-11075 GCF_004023265.1 Mesorhizobium sp. M1A.F.Ca.IN.020.06.1.1 | reverse complement strand
GTGCACGCGCGGGCCGAGGCTTACCGGGAAGTGCTCGAGGCGCATGGCCTGCCGGTCGGCGAGCCGCTGCTCGGCGCCTGGTCGGAAGCCTGGGGGCACGATGCGGTGGCGAAACTGTTCGGCAACGGCCGGGGCAGGAAAGGCTGGCCCGATGCCGTCTTCTGCGGCAACGACCAGATCGCGCGCGGTGTCATCGACGCGCTGCGCGAGCGCGGCATCCGCGTGCCCGACGATGTCGGCGTCATCGGCTTCGACAATTGGGAGATCGTGGCCGAGGCGACGCGCCCGCCGCTGACCTCGGTCGACATGAACCTTTCAGCGCTCGGCCGCGAGGCCGGGCTCGCTCTGCTTTCGCTCGTGGGCGGCCAGCCGGCCGCGCCGGGCATCAGGAAACTGCCGTGCCGGCTGGTGGTGCGTCAGTCATGCGGCCGTCCGCCGGGCGGCTGAGGCATCGAACGAAACGGCCGTCGCGCAACGGCCAAATTGGGAGGAGAACCATGAGGAGGAATACCGTGAAAACCATGTTTGCCAAGCTGGCCCTGGCCGCGGCCGTGATCGGCGGCGGCCTGCAGGCGGCGTCCGCCGAGACCGCCAACATCTGGGTGCGCGCCGACGGCTCGAATTTCATGCCGCGCATCGTCGACGCCTTCAACAAAGCGCATAAGGACCAGATCAAGCTCGACATCATCCCGAACGCCGAGATCATCCCGAAATATGGCGCGGCCGCAGCCGGTGGCACCGCGCCCGATGCGCTGTCGCTCGACCTGATCTACACGCCATCCTTCGCCGCCGCCGGCCAGCTCGAGGACATCACCGACTGGGCGAAATCCTTGCCCTATTTTTCGAGCCTGTCGCCGGCGCATGTGAAGACCGGCACCTATAAGGGCCGCATCTACGGCCTGCCGTTCTCGGCCGATTCTTCGGTGCTGATCTGGAACAAGAAGCTGTTCAAGCAGGCCGGGCTCGACCCGGAAAAGGGGCCGAAGACCTGGGCCGAGATCGAGGCCGACGCCGAAAAGGTCAATGCGCTCGGCGGCGACATCAAGGGCTTCTACTTCTCCGGCAATTGCGGCGGCTGCAACATCTTCACCTTCACGCCGCTGGTCTGGGCGTCGGGCGGCGACATCCTCTCCGAGGACGGCTCCAAGGCGACGCTCGACAGCCCGCAGCTGCGCGGCGCGATCGACCTCTACCGCTCGATGGTCAAGAAAGGGCTGGTGCCCGAGGGTGCGCAGACCGACACCGGCGCCAATTTCTTCGCCGCCTTTGCCGGCGGCAAGATCGGCCTCTCGCCGTCCGGCGCCTTCGCCATCGGCGCGCTCAATACGCAATACCCTGATATCGACTACGGCATCACCTTCCTGCCGGGCAAGGATGGCGGCTGGTCGTCCTTCGCCGGCGGCGACAATTTCGTCGTCACCAAGGGCACCAAGAAGATCGCCGTGGTGAAGGAGTTTCTGGACTTCGCCTACTCGCTCGAGGGCCAGACCATCCTCGCCAAATATGGTAGCCTTCCGGTGCGCGGCGACATCGCCAAGGAGGCGCTGAAGGACCTCGATCCGCGCTACCAGGTGGCGGCCGAGGCGATGGCCAAGGGCCGCACGCCCTATTCGGTGGTGTTCAACGACCTGATCAACTCCGCCAACGGGCCGTGGACGCAGATGGTCAACGAAGTCTTCTTCGGCGACGATGTCGACGGCGCCATCGCCAATGCCCAGGAGACCATGCAGTCGATCATCGACCAGGCGCCGCAGAAGTAAAGCGCGGCCCTAAACCTCCCCCTCGAGGGGAGGTCGGACCGCAGGTCCGGGTCGGGTCGCCCGCGAAGTACGCCGACGCTATCTCCCCGTAGGCGCACTTCACAGCGGACCCCCACCCCTGCCTTCGGCCGGACCCTCCCCTCAAGGGGGAGGGGACGCCGCGCTAAATGGCAGGATTATCGCGTTGAGAAAGCTTACTCACCAGCATCGCCAATTTGAGGCGCCGCGAGGTTCGCTCCCGCTTCTCGCCCTGTGGGAGAAGGTGGATCGGCGCGCAGCGCCGAGACGGATGAGGGGTGTTCCAGGAAACACCAGCATCTCACTCCGCTGGAACACCCCGCATCCGTCGCCTTCGGCGACACCTTCTCCCACAAGGGGAGAAGGGGGAGCTCAGCCATGACCACCCTCACTGCAACCTCCGCGCCCGCCCGAGCCAGACGCATCGGCGTCAGCCGCCGGCAATGGGTGGGCCTGCTCTATGTCCTGCCGGCCGTCGCCTTCGTCACCGTGTTCTTCGTCATCCCGCTCGGCATGACGGCGTGGATGTCGCTGCACAACTGGCCGCTGATGGGCGAGCACGCTTTCATCGGCCTCGACAATTACTTTGCCATCCTGCGCGACACGCGGTTCTGGAACGCGCTCAAATTCACCTTCTACTACACGCTGATCGTCACCATCGCGATCTTCGCCGTCGCCTTCCCGCTGGCGATCTTCATCGAGCGGCCGCACCCGCTCACCAATCTCTACCGCACCGCCTTCTTCATGCCGGCCGTGGTGGGCTTTGCTTCCGCAAGCCTGCTCTGGTCGTGGCTGTTGAACGTCGATTCCGGCCTGTTCAGCCCGGCCGCTTACGACCTCGGCCTGACCGAGAGGAAGGTCAATCTTCTCGCCACCTTCCAGCCGGCGTTCTGGTCGATCATCGCCATGGTGGTCTGGAAGGTCGCCGGCTTCACCATGATCATCCTGATGACCGGCCTGCAGTCGATCCCGCAGGACCTGCAGGAGGCCGCCGTCATCGATGGGGCAGGGCCGTTCGCCCGCTTCAGGGCGATCACCCTGCCGCTGATGCGCCGCACCTTGGCGCTGGCGCTGATCCTGTCGGTCGCGGGCTCGATCCTCGCCTTCGACCAGTTCTACATCATCCTGCGCGGCGGCCCGCGCAACCAGACGCTGACGGCGGTCTACTGGATCTTCAACCAGTCCTTCGTCTCGTTCAAGCTCGGCTACGGCGCGGCACTTTCCATGGTGCTGCTGGTCATCCTGGTGGCGCTCAGCCTCATCCAGCTCTGGCTGCTGCGCAAGCCCGAGGGGCTCGACTGATGGCCGAGGCGATGTCGCAGCACCGCAAGGCGGCCTTCAGCCTCGCCAGGCATTCCACCGGCATCATCGCCTCGGTGCTGTTTTTGGGGCCGATCGTGTGGACGGTGCTCTCCACCTTCAAGCCGGCGCAGGAAGCGCGCCAGCCGCCGCTGCCGCCCTGGCCGACCACCGGCTTCTCGGTCGAGAACTATCAGACGCTGAACACTTTCGGCGACGGGCTTTGGGCCTCGGCGCAGAACAGCATCTATGTTTCGGTAATGACGGTATTGCTCTCTGTGCTGGTCAGCGTGCTCGCCGGCTACGGCTTCTCGCGCTTCCGCTTCCCGTTCCGGGACTTCTTCTTCATCCTCATCCTGTCGACGATCATGATCCCGTTCCAGTCGATCCTGACGCCGATCTTCCTGGTGCTGACGAAACTCGGTCTGCACAACACGCTGACCGGCCTGGTCTGCGTCTATGTCACGCTGCAGCTGCCGTTCTCGATCTTCATGATGCGCAACGCCTTCGACGCGGTGCCGCGCGAGATCGAGGAGGCGGCGCGCATGGATGGCGCCAACAATGTCACCATGCTGGTCAAGGTGATGCTGCCTTTGGTCTGGCCGGGCGTCGTCACCATCGCGCTTTTCGCCTTCCTCGGCGCCTGGAACGAGTTCCTGGCCGCGCTGGTGCTGATGACCGACCAGTCGAAATTCACCCTGCCGGTGATGATGACCGCGCTTCAGTCCGGCCGCTTCGGCGCCATCGATTGGGGCGCGGTGCAGGCGGGCGTCACGGTGATGATGGTGCCCTGCCTGATCCTGTTCCTGGCGCTGCAGCGCTTCTACATCCGCGGCCTGATGGCCGGGGCCGTCAAATGATTTCCCGCATTCGAATGGAGTGACGTTATGACCGCAGCACAATCCGCCACCGCAGCCCAGGCAGCCGCGGCCGCGAAGCCGAAGCTTGCCTTCCGGCCGCTGCCCGTGCCGCAGGTCGATGTCCGCGGCTTCTGGGGTGACCGGGTCGACGCGGTCGCCGCCAAGACCGCCGGCATCCTCTACGACCGCTGCGTCGAGGCGCGCATGCTGGAGCAGATCGATCCCGGCCGGCCGTCGCCGGGCGTGGTCATCCCGTTCCATTCGCCGTCGCCCGACGAGGCCGACGCGCAGGGCGCCGAGTTCACCGGCTCGACGGTGACGACCCAGATGTTCTGGGATTCCGACTGGGGCAAGACCATCGAGACCGCCGCCTACTCGCTCTACCGGCGCCGCAATCCGGAGCTGGAGAAAAAGATCGACGCCGTCATCGACATGTACGGCAAGCTGCAGCAGGAGGACGGTTATCTCTCCAGCTGGTACCAGCGCATCCAGCCGGGTCTCCGCTGGACCAACCTGCGCGACTGCCACGAGCTCTACTGCGCCGGCCATCTGATCGAGGGCGCCGTCGCCTACTTTCAGGCGACGGGCAAGCGCAAGCTGCTCGACATCATGAGCCGCTACGCCGACCACATCGCCTCGATGTTCGGCCCGGAGCCCGGCAAGAAAAAGGGCTATTGCGGCCATGAGGAGATCGAGCTGGCGCTGGTGAAGCTCGCGCGGGCGACGGGCGAGAAGAAGTACATGGATCTGGCGAAGTACTTCATCGACCAGCGCGGCCAGCAGCCGCATTATTTCGACGAGGAGGCGCGCGCCCGCGGCGCCGACCCGAAGGCCTATCATTTCAAAACCTACGAATACAATCAGTCGCACAAGCCGGTGCGCGAGCAGGACAAGGTCGTCGGCCACGCTGTGCGGGCGATGTACCTCTTCTCCGGCATGGCCGACATTGCCACCGAATATGGCGACGACAGCTTGCGCGCGGCGCTCGACAGGCTGTGGGACGATCTGACCACCAAGAGCCTCTATGTCACCGGCGGCCTCGGGCCGTCGGCTCACAATGAGGGTTTCACCAGCGACTACGACCTGCCCAACGAAACCGCCTATGCCGAGACCTGCGCCTCGGTCGGCCTGGTGTTCTGGGCGAGCCGCATGCTGGGCATGGGCCCGAACCGCCGCTATGCCGACATGATGGAGCGGGCGCTCTACAACGGCTCGATCTCGGGCCTGTCGCTCGACGGCTCGCTGTTCTTCTACGAGAACCCGCTGGAAAGCCGCGGCGGCCACCACCGCTGGAAATGGCACCGCTGCCCCTGCTGCCCGCCTAATATCGGCCGCATGGTGGCCTCCATCGGCAGCTATTTCTACGGCCTCGCCGACGACGCGCTGGCCGTGCATCTCTATGGCGACTCCACCGCACGCTTCGAGATCGCCGGCCGCCCGGTCAGCCTGGTCCAGACCAGCAACTATCCCTGGGACGGCGCGGTCTCGATCGAGATCGAGGCACAGACACCGGTTGAATTCACGCTTTACCTGCGCGTGCCCGCCTGGTGCCGCAACGCGGCGCTGAAGCTGAACGGCAACATGCTCGATCTCGATGCGGTCACGGTCGACGGCTATGCCGCGATCCGCCGCGAATGGCAAAAGGGCGACCGCGTCGAGCTCGACCTCGAAATGTCGATGGCGCGCCTCTTCGCCAATCCGGAAGTGCGGCAGGACATCGGCCGCGTCGCGCTGTCGCGCGGCCCGCTGCTCTACTGCGTCGAGGAAACCGACAATGGCGGTGGCCTGCACCGCATTGCGCTGCCGCGCACGGCCAGGCTGGAAGCGCACAAAGAGCCGAACCTGCTCGGCGGTATCGTCACGCTTTCGGCGATCGGCAGCCGGGCCGAGGCGAAGACCTGGGGCGGCGATCTCTACCGCCCCGAGCCGCCGGAAACCGAAGAGACGACGCTCAAGGCGATTCCTTACTTCGCCTGGGACAACCGCGATCCCGGCGAGATGCTGGTCTGGCTCAGGGAAGGGTGAGCTACTCTTCCTATAGATGCACGTAAGCCGTGAGCGGCAGGTGGTCGGACGCCACGCGCGACAGCGGCGTGTCGTGCGCTTCCACCGCCGACACCATGCCGTCGCGGTTCCCCATGATCCGGTCGAGCGCCAGCACCGGCAGGCCGGACGGAAAGGTGGGCACAGCGGGCAGCGAGGGGCCGAACGTGTTGTGCAGCGTGTTGAGCGCGGAGCGGTTGCCCAGCCGCCATTCGTTGAGGTCGCCAAGCAGGAGCGTCGGCCTTTCGTCCGCGCTGCTCATGATATCGAGCACGACGCGCGCCTGTTCCGAGCGCGAGCGGCGCAACAGGCCGAGATGCGCCGCGATCACGCGCAGCGTCCGGTTCTCGTCGAGGTCGATCTCGGCGACCAGCGCCCCGCGCGGCTCCAGGCCGGGCAGCTTGATCTGGTGCACGTCGCGCACCGTGCCGCGCTTGAACAGAAGCACGTTGCCGCGCCAGCCATGTGCCTTGCCGTTTCCGGTGATCGGCACCGGGACCAGCCCTGTTTCGATTTCGAGGCGGTTGAGGTCGAGCAGGCCGGCGCGGTCGCCGAAGCGGTTGTCGGCCTCCTGCAGCGCGATCACATCGGGGCTGATCTCGCGGATGACGCGCGCGGTCCGCTCGGGGTCGAACTTGCGGTCGGTGCCGATGCATTTGTGGACGTTGTAGGAGGCGACCACCATCTCGGCGCCGCCGACCCGTTTCGGCGCCGTGGCTTTCGCTTTCCGCATCTTTCTGCCGCGGATCGACAGGAGCACGGTTTCGGGGAGGGTGCGTCCGTTTCTCTCCATGGTTCCTGCTGCTCGTCTTCCTTGCCTACAGATAGGGCGATCCCAGCCACAGCAATCGGTCGAGGACACGAATGACGAAGGCTCTGGCCCTCAGCATCTCGAGTGTCACCGGTTTCGCCGACGCGATCGCCGCGTCGATACGCGCCTCGATCGCCCGGGCGAAGTTGGCATCCAGGACCTCCATGTCGATCTCGAAATTCAGCCTGAGCGACCGGGCGTCGAGATTGGACGAGCCGACATAAGCCCACGCGCCGTCTATTGCCATAAGTTTCGAGTGATCGAAGGGGCCCTCGTGGCGCCACACCCGGCAATAATGCTTCAGCACCTGGTCGAATTGTGCCGTCATGGCGCGGTCGACGAGGAAAAGGTTGTTCACCGCCGGCACCACGATGTCGATCTCGACACCGCGCGCGCCGGCCGTGGTCAGCGCGCTGATCAGCTCGCGGTCCGGCAGGAAATAGGGCGACATGATGCGGATCGATTTGCGGGCGACCGAAAACGCACCCATCAGCAGCTTGTGGTTGGTTTCGTTCGCGGCATCCGGTCCTGTCGCCACGGCTCTGACCAGCATCGGCTGGCCGGGCGGCGGGGCGGTTCGCTCGACCTGCCAGACGTCGCCCTTCAGCGCCTCGTTGCTGGCGAAGCGCCAGTCCTCGGCGGCGACCGAGAACAGGTCGGCCACCACCGGCCCGGTGACCTCGAAATGCGTGTCCCTGGAGCTGTCGGAACCGGCGAATTCGGCCGAGAACCCCTTGCGGATGTTCATGCCTCCGGTAAACGCCACTGTCGCGTCGATGACCAGGACCTTCCTGTGGGTTCTGAGATTCGCATAAGGAAGTCTCAAGCCCATGACGATGTTGCCGTTGAAGAGATCGACGGCGACGTTGGACTCCCTGAGCTGCTTCAGGATGCTGGGTACCGAATAGCGCACGCCGACGGCGTCGATCAGCACGCGCACGGCAACGCCGCGTTTGACCGCGGCGGAGAGCGACTGCGCGAACATCTGTCCGACGGCGTCGTTGTCGAAGATGTAAGTTTCGAGAAGCACGCTCTTTTGCGCGCCGTCGATCGCCCGGCACATCGCCATATAGGCCTCGTCGCCGGTCTCGAGCACGGCGATCATGTTTCCCGAAGTCAGCGGACGCCGCGCCACCCTGTCGCCCAGTGTCTTCAATCCGACGAAGCGCTGGCCGAATTGGGCCTCGATCAAGGCTTCGACGGCGACGTCGCGATTGTGCCCCTCATCCGCCGAACCGGCGCTGGGCCGCATGGCGCTGATCGTCGCGCGGCGGATGCGGTTGATGCCAGCGATGGCGTAGATGATCGCGCCGAGGAAGGGCGACAGAAGCATCACGCCGACCCAACCCGTGGCGGCGCGCACGTCTTCCTTCGTCATGATGGCATGGACGATGCCGACCGCCGCCATCGCCAACGACAGGAAAAGGATAAGCGTCGACCAGTGACTCGCTATCGCCTCGAACATCGGCCCGACTATTGTGCGAGCCGGCGCGGAAGGCAATGCGCCAGGTCAAGGCGGCCCGGATTCGCATGCAGCTCTTTCCGGCCCGGTTGCATGAGGGATCCCGCCAGTGTGACCGGTCGTTCGAACGCTTTGCGCCTCTGTGCGAAAATCGGTCCACCAGGCAAGACGAAATCGTCGTCGGCATTATGTCGGCGCTGCCTCAGTGCCGAAGAGTCGGGCCGCACGGGAACATTCGGCGATCCGATGCGTTTGGCTTTTCGTTGCTCGAGCGGGATTGGGAGATGCGCATCGAAAGCCTTCAAGGAACCGAGGGGTTTATCCGTACCCCGCAGGACGCGCTCACCCTGCAAATCCCGCCTGACTTCATCGAGACGCTGCCCATTGCGATCTACGCTTGCGACGCGCAAGGCCGATTGCTTTGGTTCAACAAGCGCGCTGCCGATTTGTGGGGGCGAACGCCCTTGCTTGGCTCGGACAGCGAACTCTATTGCGGATCCCACAGGCTCTATCTCGATGGACGGCAGATCGCGCGCGCCCAAACCCCGATGGCCGCGGTGCTGCGAACCGGCATTCCCGTCAGGGGGGTTGAAGGAAAGCTCGAGCGGCCGGACGGCACGGCGATATGGGTGATGGTCCACATCGAACCGATCGAAGACGAGGACGGTCGGGTCGTCGGAGCCATCAACTGTTTCCATGACGTCACGGACCGGCGTCTGAGCGATGAGATCATTGGGCAACAGGAGCAGCGGCTCGCTGCAACTTACCAGCATGCGGCGATTGGCATCGCTGAAGTCAACGCGAAGGGCGAACTCGGGCGCGTCAACGGCTACCTGGCCGACCTGCTCGGCTATTCCGCCGATGAACTTGTCGGCAGGTCGGTGTTCGATGCCACTCTGGCGGAGAATGTCGATGCGGACCTGCGTCAGTTCGAGCGTCAGGTGCGAGGCGAGATCGACAGCTACCGGCACGAAAAGCGCTTCATCCGCAAGGACGGGGCAAGAGTCTGGGTCGCGGTCACGTCCTCGAGCGTAAGGGACTCCGAAGGCCGCTTCTTGTATGCGGTGCGCGTCCAGCAGGATATCACCGCCCGCAAGAAGGCCGAGGCCGCGCTCGTCCGGCATCTGGAGCAGCAGGCGGCGCTTTACGAATTCACGGACAGCCTTCAGCGCGCGGCGAATCTCGGCGAGGTTCACGAGATAGCCCTCAGCACCATCATTCGCGCATTGGGTGCGGACCGGGCCTCCATACTCTTCTTCGACAACACCGGCTTCCTCAGATTTGCCGCCTCGCGAGGCCTGTCGCAAGCTTACAGAACGGCCGTCGAAGGCCATTCCCCCTGGTCGCGCGACACACGCGATCCCGAACCGATCGCTATTGCCGACGTCGAGCAAAGCGGATTGCCGGACGACCTCAAGGCGGCTGTGCGGGACGAAGGCATTGCAGCGCTGGCTTTCATTCCGATCTCGGTGCGCGGTCAGCTGCTCGGCAAGTTCATGTCCTATTACGATCATCCGCACGATTTCGTGGAGTCCGAGCTTCGTTTTGCGCTGACAGTGGCCGGACAACTCGGCTTCGCGGTCGACCGCGTACGGCTCGAGACCGCCCGCCAGACGACGGAACGCGCGGCAAATCAGCTCGTGGCCATTGTCGAATCCTCTCACGACGCGATCATCAGCAAGGACCTCAACGGCATTATCGCCTCATGGAATGCCAGCGCGGAGCGGCTGTTCGGCTTCACGGCCGACGAGGCGATCGGCAGGCACATCACGATGATCATCCCTGATGACCGGCTGGGCGAGGAGCCGGAGATCATCAGGCGCATCAGCAGCGGCGAAAACGTCGATCACTTCGAAACGGTGCGTCGCCGCAAGGACGGCAGTCTCGTCGATATTTCCCTGACGATTTCGCCGATCCGCAACAGCCAGGGCCTCATCATCGGCGCCTCGAAGATTGCGCGCGACATCACCGACCAAAAGATGGCTGAAGCCAAGCTGCGGGCGAGCGAGCGTCAGCTGCGCGACCTGCTGGCGGCAATTCCGGCGGCGATCTACACGACGGATGCCGACGGCACGATAACCTTTTTCAACGAGGCGGCCGTCGAGCTTTCCGGGCGCGTTCCGCAGATCGGCAAGGATAAGTGGTGCGTGACGTGGAAACTGTTCTGGCCGGACGGAAGCCCGCTTCCTCACGACCAGTGCCCGATGGCGGTCGCCCTGAAGGAGGGGCGTCCGATACGCAACGCTGAAGCCGTCGCCGAGCGCCCGGACGGCGTGCGCATTCCCTTCATCCCGTATCCGACGCCGCTGCGCGATGAAGATGGCAAGATCATCGGCGGCATCAACATGCTGGTCGATATCAGCGAACGCAAACAGGCCGAAACACAGCAGCGGCTGCTCTTCAATGAGCTCAATCATCGTGTGAAGAACAACATGCAGATGCTGCAGTCACTGCTGAGCTTGGCGGGTCAACGGGCAGCGAACCCGCAAGCGCGAGAAATCTTGCGTGAAGCCGGCAACCGCGTCGCGGCCATGGCCGCTGCTCAGCAGGTCCTGTACGAGACGGTCGATTCGACGCAGTTCAACGCGAAGGGTTTCTTGCTTGCGGTTTGCGGGACAATAAAGCAGACCTTCCCGAAGGAAGTCGCGGTTGAGTTCGAGGCTGATGATGCAAAGCTTTCGAATGACGTTGCCATGCCGCTGGCGCTGATCCTGAACGAGCTTCTGACC
This sequence comes from Mesorhizobium sp. M1A.F.Ca.IN.020.06.1.1, assembly GCF_004023265.1. NCBI lineage: Bacteria > Pseudomonadati > Pseudomonadota > Alphaproteobacteria > Hyphomicrobiales > Phyllobacteriaceae > Mesorhizobium > Mesorhizobium sp. M1A.F.Ca.IN.020.06.1.1. Next base: position 93 of record NZ_RZSR01000073.1, on the reverse strand, counting down.
AACGCCATAAAATATGGAACTCCCGACGGAGCCGGCACAATCCGGGTCGGGCTTCGGCGCGATGTCGACGGCTTCCAGGTATTCGTCGAAGAC
>NZ_RZSR01000741.1:0-3060 GCF_004023265.1 Mesorhizobium sp. M1A.F.Ca.IN.020.06.1.1 | reverse complement strand
GAGTAGCGCTCCGCGCGGCGGTCGGTGGCAAGATGCACCTCCCAGCCCCGCTCGATCAGCTCATGCGCAAGCGCCTCGGCTGGGAACAGATGTCCGCCCGTTCCGCCGGCCGCCAGCAGGATGACACCCCTCGACATCCCGCCTCATTCCGCCGGCATGGCGCGCTGCGAGAAGGCGTAGCCAATCTGCTTGCGCTTTTCGGGATGCCTGCGCGTCAGCGCCAGCACCATGCCCATCGAGACGGCAATCGCGATCTGCGAGGAGCCGCCGTAGGAAATGAAGGGCAGCGTCATGCCCTTGGCCGGCATCAACTGTAGGTTCACGCACATGTTGATGGCCGACTGCAAGCCGAAAATGGTGACGAGCCCGCCGACGGCGTAACGGGTGAAGTCGTCATGCTCCTTGAGCGCGATGCTCAATCCGCGCAGCACGATGAAAGCGAAAATCGACATGATGAAGAAGCACATGATCAGCCCGAACTCCTCGCCCGCGACCGAAAACACGAAGTCGGCGTGGCTGTCGGGGATGACCCGCTTCACCGTGCCCTCGCCTGGGCCGACGCCGAACCAGCCGCCATTGATCAGCGCCTCGCGGCCCATGTCGACCTGGAAAGTGTCGCCTTCGCCGGTGAGGAACTTGTCAATGCGGGCGGCCACATGCGGAAACACTGTATAGGCCGCGAACACGCCGCCGACGCCGGCAGCCCCCAGCGCGACGATCCAGAACCACGGCAGGCCGGCCATGAAGAACATCACGCCCCAGGTGCCCAGCACCAGCATGGTCTGGCCGAGATCCGGCTGCGCGATCAGCAGCGAGATCACCAAGGCCAGCAGCAGCATGGCGAACAGATTGCCGGGAATGTCTGGCTGGCGCTTGTGCTCGGCAAACAGCCAGGCGCAAATGATGACAAAGGCCGGCTTCAGGAACTCGGACGGCTGGATCGAGAGCCCGGCGAGCGATACCCAGCGCCGCGCGCCCTTCACCTCGACGCCGATATAGAGAACCGCCACCATCAGCACCAGCATGATGCAGATCATCGCCAGCGACATGCGCCTTATTTGTCGCGCTTCCAGGAAGGAAACCGCGAGCATCACGACGAGCGCCGGGATGGTGAAGATGATCTGTCTTGTGGCGAAGTGGAAGCTGTCGAGACCGATGCGCTCGGCGACCGCCGGGCTTGCGGCGAAGGACAAGACGATGCCGAGCCCCATCAGCGACAGGAATGCCGCCAGGAACCAGCGATCGATCGTCCACCACCAGGTTGCGACCGGACTTTTGTCGAGACGGCTTTGCATCAACGTGGCCCTCCGATGGGTTTCACCCCATCAATAGCAGTCGCAGCTTGCCTGAAGGCTTCGCCGCGAACCTCGAAATTCTTGAACTGGTCGAAACTGGCGCAGGCCGGCGAAAGCAGGACGACGGCCTCGCCGCCGGTGTCGCCCGCGGCGTCATGGGCGGCGTGCTCGACCGCGGCCGCCAACGTTCCGGAAATTTCGTAAGGCACCGCCTCGCCGAGCGTGGCGGCGAAAGCGGGAGCGGCCTCGCCGATCAGATAGGCCTTGGCGATGCGTGGGAAGAAACCGCGCAGCGGCTCTATCCCGCCTTCCTTGGGTAGGCCGCCTGCGATCCAATAGATGCGGTTGAAGCTCGACAGCGCGGGAGCCGCCGCATCGGCATTGGTCGCCTTGGAATCGTTGACGAACAGCACATGATCCTTGCGGCCCACCTGCTCCATGCGGTGCGCCAGCCCCGGGAAGCTTTCCAGCCCCGCCTGGATCTCGCCGAGTTCCAGCCCGACCCTGAGGCAGGCGGCCACGGCGGCGAGCGCGTTCTGCGCATTATGCTGGCCGCGCAGCGAGCCGATGCCTTCCAGGAATGCGATGCGGCTGTAGCGACCGTGCACGGCTTCCATCAGATTCGTGCCGTCAGCGAAATAGCCGTCGGTCAGCGGCAGGCGCTTGGAAATGCGGATCACTTGCCGGCCTGCCCGCTCCAGCCGGTCGGCGATCTGGGCGCACCAGGAATCGTCGACGCCGATGATCGCGGTGTCGCTGCCGGCGACCAGCCTTTCCTTGATCGAGGCGTAATGCGCCATGGTGCCGTGGCGGTCGAGATGGTCGGGCGTCAGATTGAGCAGGATGCCGGCGGTCGGATTGATCGAGGGCGCGAGATCGATCTGGTAGGAAGAGCACTCCACCACATAGTGCCGTTCGGCCTCGGGCGGATCGAGCGTCATGATGGCGCGGCCGATATTGCCGCCCATCTGGGTGTCGCGTCCGGCCGACTTCAAGATATGCGCCGTCAGCGCCGTGGTCGTCGACTTGCCGTTGGTGCCGGTGATCGCGACGAAGGGTGCGGCCGGCGCGCGCTGGATGCGCTCGCGGCAGAACAGCTCGATGTCGCCGATCACCTCGACGCCGGCGCCGCGCGCCAGTTCCACCGTCCAGTGCGGCTTCGGATGCGTGAGCGGCACCCCGGGCGACAGGACGAAGGCCGCAAAGCGCGACCAGTCGGCGCCGCGCAGGTCGCCGGTCGCGATCCCGGCGGCTGCCGCCTTGGCGACGCTGTCCGGATTGTCGTCCCAGGCGAGGATCTCGGCGCCGCCGGCGATCAGCGCATGCGCGGTCGCAATCCCCGATCCGCCGAGCCCGAAGAGCGAAACGCGTTTGCCTGCAAAGGAAGCGGCGGCGATCAAGCGGGCATCCTATCTGAGCTTGAGGGTGGAGAGGCCGACCAGCGCCAGGATGACGGCGATGATCCAGAAGCGGATCACCACCTGGCTCTCGGTCCAGCCGAGCTTTTCGAAATGGTGATGGATCGGTGCCATCAGGAAGACGCGCTTGCCGGTCATCTTGAAGTAGCCGACCTGAATGATGACCGACAGGATCTCCACCACGAACAGGCCGCCGACAATGACCAGCACGATCTCGTGCTTGGTGGCGACAGCGATGGTGCCGATCAGGCCGCCCATGGCAAGCGCGTCTTCCTGATGGCACCGATCCATCACCATTTCGAAAAGCTCGGCTGGACCGAGAGCCAGGTGGTGATCCGCTTCTGGAT
>NZ_RZSR01000740.1:0-3060 GCF_004023265.1 Mesorhizobium sp. M1A.F.Ca.IN.020.06.1.1 | reverse complement strand
GGGCTGGGACGTGCTTGCGCCGGTTTATCTGCGCCTGCAGCGCTACGCCGACGCGGTGACCGCCTATCGCAACGCCATCCGCCTCGACGGCGACAGCGCCGCGCGCCAGGCCGGCCTTGGCGAGGCGATCGCCAACGCTGCCGGCGGGATCGTCACGGCCGAGGCTCAGGGCGCCTTCGACGCGGCCTTGAAGCTCGATCCCGCCAACGCCAAGGCCAGTTTCTATCTGGCGATGGGCCTGGCCCAGGAAGGCAGGAAAGCGGAAGCCGCCGCCGCCTGGCAAAAGATGCTCGGTCAGCTTGCGCCCGATTCGCCCTGGCGCAACGCCGTCCAGCAGGCGCTCGCCGAAACGGCCGAGCCGCCGGCGGCGGCAGGCAAGCCGGCGACCGGCCCGGATGCCGGGCAGGTCGAGGCGACGCAGCAGATGGCGCCGCAGGACCGGCAGGCAATGATCGAGACCATGGTCGCCAGCCTCGACGACCGGCTGAAACAAAATCCGCGCGACGAGGAAGGGTGGATGCGGCTCATTCGTTCCTATGTCGTGCTCGGCGAGGCCGACCGGGCCCGCGACGCGCTCGGCCGCGCGGTTGCCGTCTTCGGCGCCGACAGCGAGCAGGCCAAAAAATTCACCGCCTTTGCCGCCTCCCTCGGCGTGACGGCGACGGAGTAGGCCATGACGCGCAAGCAGAAGCGATTGTCGGTGATCCTCGCAGGGCTGGCCTTCCTCGGCGCTGCTGCCGGTCTTACCTTCTACGCGCTCGGCCAGAAGGCTTCGTATTTCTACATGCCCGCCGACCTCGCCGCCGCAACCGTCCAGCCCGGGCAGCGCATTCGCCTTGGCGGGCTCGTTGAAAAAGGCACCATCGTTCGCGGTCAGGGCGCGACCGTCGCTTTTTCGGTCACCGACATGCAGAAATCGGTCAAGGTCACCTATACCGGCATCCTGCCCGACCTCTTCCGCGAGGAGCAGGGCGTCATCACCGAGGGCGCTTTCGGCCCGGACGGCGTCTTCGTCGCCGATAGCGTTTTAGCCAAGCACGACGAGCGCTATATGCCCAAGGAAGTCGCCGACGGCTTGAAAGCCAAGGGCGTCTGGCAGGAGAGCAAGAGCCAATAATGGTTGAGACCGGACATTTCGCGCTCGTCCTCGCCTTCGCGCTGTCGCTGGTGCAGATGCTGGTGCCGTTGGTCGGCGCCCGCGCCGACAACCAGCGGCTGATGGCGGTCGGCGGCCCGGTGGCGGTCACTGGCTTTGCGCTCACCGCGCTGTCCTTCACCGCTCTTGCCACCGCCTATGCCGGCTCCGACTTCTCGGTGGCGAGCGTCTGGGAAAATTCCCATTCGCTGCAGCCGATGATCTACAAGATCACCGGCACCTGGGGAAACCACGAAGGCTCGATGCTGCTCTGGGTGCTGATCCTGACCTTCTTCGGCGCGCTCGTTGCTGTCTTCGGTTCCAACTTGCCAGCGACGCTCAAAGCCAATGTTCTGGCCGTGCAGGGCATGCTCGGCGCCGCCTTCTTCCTGTTTATCCTGGCGACGTCCAATCCCTTCATCCGGCTGAACCCGGCGCCGATCGAGGGCCGCGATCTCAACCCGATCCTGCAGGACCTCGGCCTCGCCATCCATCCGCCGCTGCTCTATCTCGGCTATGTCGGTTTCTCGATCTGCTTCTCCTTCTCGGTCGCAGCCCTGATCGAAGGCCGCATCGACGCCTCTTGGGCGCGCTGGGTGCGGCCCTGGACGCTGGTCGCCTGGATGTTTTTGACCGGCGGCATCGCCATGGGCTCCTATTGGGCCTATTACGAGCTTGGCTGGGGCGGCTTCTGGTTCTGGGACCCGGTCGAGAACGCTTCCTTCATGCCCTGGCTCGCCGGCACGGCGCTCCTCCATTCGGCAATCGTCATGGAAAAGCGCTCGGCGCTGAAGATCTGGACGCTGCTGCTTGCCATCCTCACCTTCTCGCTGTCGCTGCTCGGCACCTTTCTTGTCCGCTCTGGCGTGCTGACTTCCGTGCATGCCTTCGCCACCGATCCGGCGCGCGGCGTCTTTATCCTCTGCATCCTGACGCTGTTCATCGGCGGCTCGCTGGCGCTGTTTGCGCTGCGCGCTTCCACCCTGACCGCAGGTGGCCTGTTCCAGCCGATCTCGCGCGAAGGCGCGCTCGTGCTCAACAATCTGTTCCTGACCACGGCGACCGCGACGGTGCTCGTCGGCACGCTCTACCCGCTGGCGCTTGAGGCCATCACCGGCGGCAAGATCTCGGTCGGCGCGCCCTTCTTCGACCTGACCTTCGGCCCGCTGATGCTGCCGCTGCTCGCCATCGTGCCGTTTGGTCCGCTGCTTGCCTGGAAGCGCGGCGACGTCCTTGCCGCCTCGCAGCGCCTGATGGCGGCCTTCGGGCTGGCGATCGCCGCGATGCTGGTCACCGGCCTGTTCATCGATGGCGCCTCGGTCTTCGCTGCGCTTGGCGTCGGCCTCGCCGTCTGGCTTGTCGCCGGCGCGCTGACCGACCTTGCCGTCAAGTCGGGCATCGGCTCGGTGGCGCCGGCCGACATGCTGAGACGCTTTGCCGGCCTACCGCGCTCGGTCTTCGGCACCGCGCTTGCCCATCTCGGCCTCGGGCTCACCTTGCTCGGCATCGTCGGCACGCTTTCGTTCGGCACCGAGAAGATTCTTACCATGCGCGCCGGCGAGACGGTGGAACTTTCCGGCCACACGCTGCGCTTCGAAGGACTGTTTCCTCAGAAAGGCCCAAACTTCACTGAGGAGCGCGGCCGCTTCCTGCTGATTGGCGCCGATGACAATGCCGATGGCGAGATCACCTCTGCAAAACGCTTCTATCCGGTGCGGCAGACGGTAACGACCGAGTCCGGCATCAGGACGCTGGGTGTGAGCCAGCTCTATCTGTCGCTCGGCGATGAGGGCAAGGACGGCTCGGTCGTCGTGCGCCTGTGGTGGAAGCCGTTGGTGACGCTGATCTGGGGCGGCGGACTGGTGATGATGGCGGGCGCCGCCATGTCGCTGCTCGACCGCCGCCTGCGCGTTGGCGCCCGCCAT
>NZ_RZSR01000739.1:0-3064 GCF_004023265.1 Mesorhizobium sp. M1A.F.Ca.IN.020.06.1.1 | reverse complement strand
GGTCCGTGCCGACTTCGACGCGGCGGGCGTCGTCCAGTCGGATGCCCAGATTCGCCAGGCCATGGACGAGTTGCTGGCAACGGCGGTCGAGCAGATCAAGGCGAGCTGAGGACCCGCTGCGGGGGGCAGAAACCACGCCCTCACCCGTGATGCGCCACCGCCAGTTCCTTCGCATGCTTCTCGTGCATTTTCAGCACCGGCAGAGTCTTCTTGGCGAATTCCTTCAGCGCCGGGTCGTCGCCGGAATTGGCATAGGTGCTGAACAGCGCGACCGCGTCCCTGTGCGCATCCATCTGCATCTTGATATACTTCCGGTCGAACTCCGTGCCGCTCGCCTGCTTCAGCTCGCCTAGCATCTGCTGTTCCTTAGGCCCCAGAGCGGGGCCGGCAGGCTTGATAGAAGCCGTCGTCTGGCCCTGGCTCATCGCCGCCTTGAAATCCTCCCCGGCCTTGATGTGGTCCCTGACCATCTCGTCGGCAAAAGCCTTGACTTCGTCCGACTGCGACTTCTCCTCGGCCAGCCTGCTCGCCTGGATTTCGAACTCGTTGGCATTGGGTACGGTGGTGACGAAAGTCTGCGTGTCGACCTTGTTGTCTGTCGCCATTGGCGCGACATCGTTGCTGTCGCTCGACTGAGCAAGGGTGGCCGGCGCGCCGGCAAGGAGCGCCATGGCGGCCGCGGTCAGAAGCGTTTTCATCTGGAATCTCCGATCAGCCCCTTGCACTTCCAACGCGAAATGGCGCTGCCGGTTGCGTTGAGGGCGTGAAGGAGGCCGTGTTGAGTCAGGGTCAGGCCGAGCCGAGGATGGTCGTACCGAGAATACCGGAGCGTGCTTGAAGTACGTGAACACCGAAGCGCAGGACACCGCCATTCGCAGCCCGGCATCACCTGAACATCAGCACGGCCTATCCCTTCACGCCGCCGGCGGTTAGGCCGGAAACGATCTTGCGTTGGAAGATCAGCACCAGCACCACCAGCGGCACCGTGACGATCACCGAAGCGGCCATGATGTTGCCCCAGGGGATCTCGAACTGCGAGTTGCCGGAAAGCAGCGCGATCGCCACCGGCACCGTGCGCTGCGCGTTGTTGGAGGTGAAGGTCAGCGCAAACAGGAACTCGTTCCATGCGCCGATGAAGGCGAGCAGCCCTGTCGTCGCCAATGCGGGCCACATCAGCGGCAGAAAGACGCGAGTGACGATGATCCATGGCGTCGCGCCGTCGAGGATCGCCGCTTCCTCGATTTCGACCGGCAGGTCGCGCACGAAGGCGGTGAGCACCCAGACGGTGAACGGCAGCGTGAAGATCATGTAGGAGAAGATCAGTGCGATGAGCGAATTGTAGAGGCCGAAGGCCCGGATGATCTCGAACAGGCCGGCCAGCACCGCGACCTGCGGAAACATCGACACCGACAATATGGCAAGCATCAGCGCCGAACGGCCGCGGAACCGGACGCGTGCCAGCGCGTAGGCGGATGTCACGCCGAGCAGCAGCGAGATGAGCACGACGGCGCCCGAGACGACCAAGGAATTCAAGAGATTGCGCAGGAAAGGACCTTCGACCAGCACGTTCCTGTAGTTGGCGAGGCTTAACGCCTGCGGCCAAAGGCTCGCCTCGAACAACTCGGTGCCGGATTTCAGGCTGGTGACGACGGCGTAATAGAGCGGAAACACCGCGACGAAGACGATTGCCCCCACCAGGAGGAAGAAGCCTAAACGCTTCAACATCGCCATCTCAGCGGCCTCCTTCCAGCTCTATCCGGCCGATGCGGATGTAGGAAATGGTGAGCAGCGCGACGATCAGGAAAAGCAGCGTCGAGGCGGCCGAGCCATAGGCGAACTTGTCGAACTCGAACAGGTTCTCGCGCACGAACACCGACATCGATTTGGTGTGCACATTGTTGGGCGTCAGCACGTAGATCAGGTCGAAGATGCGCAGCGCGTCGAGCGCGCGGAAGATCACCGCAACCATGACCGCCGGGCGGATGAGCGGCAAGGTCACCTTCCAGAAGATCTGCCACGGATTGGCGCCGTCGAGCCTGGCGACCTCGATAACATCGCGCGGCAGCATCTGCAGCGCGGCCAGGAAAAGCAGCGCCATGAACGGTGTCGTCTTCCAGATGTCGACGATCAGCACCGCGATCATCGCCGTGTCGGTGCTCGCGGTCCAGGCGATTTTCGCGTCGATCAGGCCAAGTTTGAGCAGCACCGCATTGATGATGCCGAACTGGTCGTTGAGCATCCACTGCCACATCTTGGCCGAGACGATGGTCGGGATCGCCCATGGAATGAGGATCGCCGCCCTGACGATGCCGCGGCCTCTGAAGTCGGCGTTGAGAACGAGCGCCACGATCATGCCGAGGACCGTTTCACAGCCCACCGAGACTACGGCGAAGAGCAGCGTGTTCCAGACGGCGCGCCACCAGACCGGATCGGCGAGCAGCCCGTCATAGAGCACGCGGCCGCTCGGCATGCTGAGCACCGAGAAATAATTGTCGAAGCCGATCCATTGGCGAGCGTCGAGATCGGCCAGCGAGGCGTCGGTGAAGCTGTAGTAGAAAGTGCGCAGGAGCGGCCAGCCGGCGACGGCGGCAAGGACCAGAAGCATCGGCGCCAGAAACAGCCAGGCCGAGCGCACGCGTTGCCGCATCAGGCGCGAGCGGCTCACAGGCATCGCCCTCACCAGCCCTTGCCCTTCAGCCTGGTCAGCCTGGCTTCCAGATCGGCCAGATTGTCGGCGGCGCTGCCGTCGCCCGACATGGTATTGTGGACGGCCGTCCAAAACTGGCTCGAGGCTTCGTTGTACTTGATTTTGGCGACCGCCGAAGGGCGCGGCGCCGCGTTCAGAAATATCTGCTTCCATCGCGGGACGATCGGCTGTTCCCTGGCGATATCGGGATCGTCATAGAGCGCTTTGATGGTGGGCAGGTTGGACGTCCTCAGCGTCCGATACTTCTGCATCTCGGGCGAGGCGATGAACTTCACCAGATCGATCGCCGCGTCCTGGTGCTTGGAATATTTGGAAACCGCGAGGTTCCAGCCGCCGAGCGTTGCCGTCGGCCGGGCG
>NZ_RZSR01000738.1:0-3010 GCF_004023265.1 Mesorhizobium sp. M1A.F.Ca.IN.020.06.1.1 | reverse complement strand
GGCTCGATGCGGAAGGCCGCCGGTTTGCGGGGCGGATTCATGCCAAACGATCTCCGATCAGGAACTGAAGCGCGCGGTCGAGGCGAATATGCGGCAAAGACAGCGTGACGCCTTCGGCCGTCCGCTCGAGCTTCGGCGGACGAAAGCGCACGAAACGGATCGCATTGTTTTCCGCCTGCTGCCCGGAAACGTCGAACACGGGATCGACCTTTTCCGGCAAGTCACCGGGAAATATGGCTGTTTCGGCTTTGCCGTCGAATGTCTCGCCGTTGATCTTCTCGCCTTTCAAAGGCGTGCCGATGATCACCGGCAATGTCTCGCGGCCTTGCTTCACGGTGCCCTCGCGGGTCGAGCGCACCGCCGCCATGGCGACCACATCGACATCGGCGCCGCTGAAATTGGCCCGCGCCACCGCCCGGTCGGCCAGGCGGCGCACGATCGCCTGCAGCCGGTCATGGCTTTCGTGGTGCAACTGGTCGGCTTTGGTCGCCGCCACCAGGATGCGGTCGATGCGCCTCGAAAACAGGTCGGTGACGAAATTGCCCCGCCCGGGTCGGAAGCAGGAGAGGATTTCGGTGACGGCCCGTTCGAGGTCGGCCATGGCGGCCGGGCCGGCGTTGAGCGCCTGCATGGCGTCTATCAGCACGATCTGGCGGTCGAGACGGGTGATATGCTCGCGAAAGAACGGTTTTACGACATGGGTCTTGTAGGCTTCGTAGCGGCGCTCCATCATCGCCTGCAGCGATCCGGGGCGGCGCCGTTCCGACAATTTCATCAGCGGCGCGAAGGTCAGCGCCGGCGAGCCTTCGAGATCGCCCGGCATCAGGAAACGACCCGGCGGCAGCGTCGACAGCGCACGTTCGTCGAGCTTGCAGGCCGTGAGATAGGCGGCGAAGCTTTCGGCGAGACGGCGCGCCGTCATCTCGTCCGCGTCGGCGTCCGGATCGACCGAGGAGGCCAGCTCCTGCCACGCCTGTGACAGGTCGGAGCGGACCGGCAGGGCGGCCAGCTCCACCGCCTCGCGCGAAAAATCGGCGAAAGATTTACCGAGCAGCGGCAGGTCAAGCAGCCATTCGCCGGGATAATCGACGATGTCGATCGACAGCTTTCCGGCCGAAAACAGCCGGTTCCAGCCGGAGGCCGACTCGTATTCGATGGTCAGCCTCAGCTCTGAAATGGCGCGCGTCGAATCCGGCCAGACACGGTCGTCGACCAGGGCCGCGACATGGTCCTCGTACTGGAAGCGCGGGACGGCGTCGTCCGGCTGCTCCTCGAGCAAGGCGCGGGCGATGCGGCCCGATTTTTGCGCTTCGAACAGCGGCAGCCGCCCGCCATGGATAAGGTTATGGACGAGAGCGGAAATGAACACCGTCTTGCCGGCGCGGGAGAGGCCGGTGACGCCCAGTCGCAGGGATGGGGAGAAGAGCCCGGCGGCCCGGCCCGACAACGTGTCGAGCGCAATCCTCGCCTCGTCGGTGAAAGTGGTCAGCGATGATGCCAAATCTGCCTCTGGGTCGCCCGTCAGGGCCGATATAGGCCTTGGGCAAGGCGTTTGAAATGGTGTCAGAGATCGGCGGGACTGAGAAAGGCCTCGAGATAACCACGGCCTTGGCCTGCTTCACCGAGATTGCCGGGAAAACGCACGACGGCGAGTCCGGAATTGGGAAAGCCGTGGTTGAGCATGCCTCGCGCGGTCTCATCGCCGTCGCCCGACACCGCCATGGCTAGGTCCTCGGTCATCGGATTGTGGCCGATCACCAGCAATGAGCCGGCCCCGCTGTTCTTACGAATGATTTCGAGATAACCGGCGGCATCTTCGCTGTAGAGTGTGTCGAAGAACAGCACCCGGCCGGTGTCGGTGCGGCCCGCAAGGCCTTCCAGGGTCTGCCGTGCTCGCTTGGCGTTGGAGCAGAGAGTGACATCCGGCACGTAGTCGCGGGCCCGCATGGCGTCACCCATCGCCTCAGCGTCGGCCATGCCCGATTCGTCGAGCGGACGATCGAAGTCACGAACACCGGGCAGCGCCCATCCGGCTTTGGCATGCCTCAACAGATAAAGTCTGCTCAACCGGCTCCCCCTTTATGTTGAATACGCTGAGCGTTTTGGCGATTAGTCACCAGAACGGTGTCGTGCACAATGGCATAGGACGCGCAACCGCGCCGAATCGCTGATGATTTCGATCCCGACCGTTGAGAAATGGCCGCCGCGAATGCCTGCTGCTGCGAAGACTAACAAATGCGTGAAACTGTTATTGTTTCCGCTTGTGCAGCCCCTTGTCCGCGAATATATAGGCGCCAAATTTGGGGTTGTTGGGTGAGTCGAATGAACGACATCGTTACCGCCGATTACGTACCCTCCGAAGACGAGCCGTTCATGAACGAACGGCAGAAATCATACTTCCGCCAGAAGCTTATCACATGGAAGAATGACATCCTTCGCGAAGCGCGTGAAACACTCGAAATCCTCCAGCAAGAAAACGCCAACCATCCCGACCTAGCCGACCGCGCCTCTTCCGAAACCGACCGAGCCATCGAACTGCGCGCCCGCGATCGCCAGCGCAAGCTGATCTCGAAAATCGACTCCGCGCTGCAGCGCATCGACGAAGGCACCTATGGCTATTGCGAGGAAACCGGCGAGCCGATCGCGCTGAAGCGGCTCGACGCCCGCCCGATCGCGACGCTGTCGATCGAGGCGCAGGAGCGCCACGAACGCCGCGAGAAGGTCTACCGCGACGACTGACGCGGGTTGGGACAGACGCAGGTTTTGCGAAAATGGCCGGATCTTTCCGGCCATTTTCTTTTTTGAGCGGCAATCCTTTGGGGGTCAGCGTTTGTGGCTGGCCAGCTCGCCGAGAAGCTTGGTCATCTCGTCATCGAGCGAGGGCTTCGCCGCCGGCTTGCTTGCCGGTTTGGAATGGGACTCCTCCAACGATGCCTCGAGCTCGTGCATCAGTGTGTCGTCGATCGAGTCGTTGGAGGGCTGCGGCGGGGCCTGCCGGCCAGTGCCATTC
>NZ_RZSR01000737.1:0-3066 GCF_004023265.1 Mesorhizobium sp. M1A.F.Ca.IN.020.06.1.1 | reverse complement strand
GGCGCCTTGTTCACCATTGCGCTCGACGCGCTGGGCTCGACAGCCTTCATGCGCTCAGTGCGTTCCTATGAACGAGCGCAGATGGCGGCTGTCTACCGAACCTATCTCGATTTCTCCGAGCTGACGCCGCCGCTGGTCTATTCGGTGGTGCTCTCCTTCTTCGGTCTCGGCTCGGTGTTCGTCACGCTCGGCCTGTTGGCCGCCTTCTGTGGCTTCTTCACCTGGCGCTATCTGCCGAAGTCGTTTTGACCGGCTGCAACGCGGCATGGCGCCCACGCACCCACTCGTGGAAGCGGCGCAAATCGTACTCCTCGGGCATCAGCACGCCGGCCTGGTGGCGGATCGAGTGCATGCCCTTCTGGTTGATCTCGCAGATCGCGGCGTCCTCCTCCAGCACCTGCGCGCCGAAGGCGACGATGTTGTCGATATCGGTTTGTGCCAGGGCATCGGGCGCGAACAGCCATTCGGCGGTGAGTTCCGTCTGCTCCGGCCCGAGCGGGGCGAGACGCACCGTGCGGACATAGTCGACATGGCCGACGACGAACATCGAGGGCAGCGAGGTAGCGTAGGTCTGGCCGGCGGCTCGCTCGGCCGGCGTCAGCCCGGCAAAGACCGGCCCATGGACGCGTCCGTCGCGCGACCAGGTCTCGGCGCCGGCGCGTAGGCCGCCGGAAAACTCCGGAGCATCATTATCCGCATAGCGCGCCCATTCCGGATCGTCATGCCTCGCCATCAGGCCGCGCCCATAGATCGGCACCAGCCGCGACAGGTCCTTGTGCACGCCCGGGCAATGCAGGCATTCGTTGAAGTTCTCCCAGAAGATTTTCCAGTTGCAGTTCATCACCTTGGTGAGCCGGTGCCCGGGGACGAGCGTCTCCAGCGGCCAGTTCGAAAGATCGCGGGAGGCGGAGTCGAAGGAGGCTTCCCCCGAGCCATCGGGATCCTCTGCGAGATTGATGAAGACGAAGCCGCGCCACACTGACAGCGCCACCCGGTAGAGCGGATAATTTTCCTTGTCGAAGCCTTCGGGCAGCGATTTCGATGGGACACGGACGAGATCGCCGCGCAGCGAATAGGACCAGGCGTGGTAGGGGCAGGTGAGCAGCCTTGCCTTCAGCCGCCCTTCGCTTTCCAGGCAGAGCTGCGAGCCGCGATGCCGGCAGGTGTTGTGGAAGGCGCGCAAGCTCCCGGCCTCGTCGCGCAGCACGACGACCTCCTGCGAGCCGATACGCGCGGTTCGAAAGGCAAGAGGTTCCGCGAGATCGGCTTCGCGGCAAACCATGAGCCAGCTCCGATACCAGATCGCTTCGAGATCGAGCCGGTAAGCGTCGGCTTCCCGATAGGCGCTTGCAGGCAACGTCGGCTCGAGGCTGGTGAGGCCATTGTAGCGGCTGTGTTCGCTAGGATTTGGCTGCATGAGCGGCTCCCCTTGGCTGATGACAGCCGACACCCGGGCAGGACCGTTGTCAATTGCGCGGCCATTGTCGCTTCCGGGTGCTGCCCTTAAGGTCACTTCGTAATCGCCTGCGGTTTCGCCGGCTGCCCAGGATTGCAAAGTATGCCTGCAAGAACGATGTCGCTGACCGTGGAACTGGTCGCCCGCTGTTTTCGCGCGGTCGATGACCCGGGGCCCGACCCGGATGCCGAGCATCTCGTGGACAGCGACTATGAAGCCATGCTGGATGCATTCGAGGCCGAGCTACCTGCAACCGAGCCTCTCTGGCTGTTCGGCTACGGCTCGCTGATCTGGAAACCGGAAATCGAGCATTTTGAGGAGCGCGTCGCCGTGGCTCGCGGCTGGCATCGCTCCTTCTGCATGAAGATGACGCGCTGGCGCGGCACCAAGCAAAGCCCCGGCCTGATGATGGCGCTGGATCGTGGCGGCCAATGCAAGGGCGTTGCTTTCCGCCTGAACGGTGGTGACCGCCGGCAGGCGCTGGACAGGCTTTTTCGCCGCGAGATGACGCTGAAGCCGACCAGCTACCGGCCGCGCCTGCTGCAACTCGCAACCGACAAGGGGCCGTTGAGAGCGCTTGCCTTCGTCATCAATCGCAAAGGCACGACCTATGCCGGCCCACTCAACGAAGACGAGGTGGTCGAAAGGCTGGCGACCTCGTGCGGCCACTGGGGTTCAGGCGCCGACTATCTCTACAACACGGTGAAGAACCTCGAACAGCGCGGTATTCACGACCGCCATTTGTGGCGATTGCAGAAGCTCGTCGCCGAGCGGATCGCCGGATCTTAGTCCGAAACCGGTGCCGCAATCACGCTGCGGCGTGACGGAATTTGGTTTGCCGGTCGCGACGATTCTGCCTATAGTCGCTGGCGTCGTCGGTTCCGTTTTTGGAGCCAAGAGGGAATGCGGTGAGGGTGGAGTCTTTGCCCTAAGCCGTGGCTGCCCCCGCAACTGTGTGCGGTAGTCCTCTCCATAGACCACTGAGGTTTGTCCTCGGGAAGGTGGGGAAGGGTGCGAATCCGCGAGCCAGGAGACCTGCCGGCGACAGGAAAGTTGACTTCGATGCCCTCGGGTGGAGGGCGAAAGGACAAGACATGAATACCGCTTCCGTCGCCCTCGGCGCCTCCGTCTCCTCGCAGTCGCGCATCATGCAGCTGGCTCTCGCCGCGCTGCTCGGCATTTTCGTCGTCGGTTTTGTCGGCTTCTCGCACATCGATGCGGTCCACAACGCTGCCCACGACTATCGTCACTCGATGGCTTTTCCCTGCCACTGACGAAGGCCCGATATCATGAATCTGTTTCGCAACGTCGTGTTCGTCGCGGCGATCGCAGGGCTCGTGGCGGGCATCGCGCTTGCCTGCATGCAGGCCTATGCGACCGTGCCGCTGATCCTCAAAGCGGAAGTCTATGAAAAGGCGGGCGGCGGTCATCACCACGACCATGCCGCCAACACTGGAACTAGCGCTGCCATGAGCTCGGCCGAACCGGCGGGCAATGCGATGAGCAGCGCCGCTCCTGCGTCGACGGAAGCGGCGGCTCCGACCGAGGACGAGGGCTGGGCTCCGGCCGACGGCTTCGAGCGCTTCGCCTTCAACGTTGTCGCAAACCTG
>NZ_RZSR01000736.1:0-3067 GCF_004023265.1 Mesorhizobium sp. M1A.F.Ca.IN.020.06.1.1 | reverse complement strand
AGAGCGCCATGCGGGCCGACACCGCCGTTCCGGTCGGCGATCGGTCGAGCTTGCCAGGTTTTATCGAAACGACCGATTTTGCGCGGAGGCGGTTGCCATCCTGGGTGATGGCGCCGGCAAAAAGACAGAACGAATGGTGGCGCCAATCGGGACGCTCAGGGTGGGAGAACGCCATTTGTCGATTGGCCGCATCGGTGATGCGCACCCCAAGTTCGGCGAGATCACGAGCCTCGTCGGTTTCAAGCGCTAACCCTAGGGCAGGTGCGTCCACGACGACGAAACTGTCGCCTCCATAGGCCGTGTCGACCGTGATGGTACCGAGGCCATCGACCTCAAGCGGCACACCGACCCTGTTGGCGAATGATGGTACGTTTTCGACCGTGATGCGCTGGGCTTTTCCTCCGGCACAGTCGGCCCGCACGCGTACCAGACCGCCCGGCGCCTCGAGCACCATTTCGGTTACCGGCTCCTGCATGGGGATGATCCCGGTGTCCAGAATTACCGTCGACACGCAGATCGAATTGGAGCCGGACATCGGGGGCGTATCTTCCGGTTCCATTATGATCCAAGCCATCTGCGCATCGGGATGCTTCGGAGGGACCAGAAGGTTGACGTGCCGGAAGACGCCGCCGCGCGGTTCGTTAAGAACGAAGTTACGAAGTCGGTTGTCTTCTGCGATCCATTTGCGCTGGTCCCAGACAGTGTCTCCCGGCGGAGGAGACACCCCGCCAACGATGACATCCCCGACTTCGCCCTCCGCGTGGCAGGAAACAACATGGATGACTTTCGTGCTTCGCATTCGGGAGTCCCCAGAGCCGCGGCTTCCAATTGGATATCGTATACGATCTTCGGCTCTCGTCAAGGCTCGATTGAGGGGAAATGCGCCAGTCGCTGCTGATCGGCCGGGCTCAAAAGAACCCACGCCGGACGGCATCTCAGGCCATGCAGACACTCGGGTTGAGCAGAATCGCGAGCGTATTTGATCGCGAACATCGTCTACGATATCTATGTTTGCAGATCTGACGCTCCGTGCGGAGACTCTACACGTGCCATTTGCATTTGCCGACATTCCCGATTTGGGTGCCGCCCCCACCGCTTCCGACGTGGTTTTGAAGTTCATCCGCGGAGCAATCATATCCGGGTCGCTTGATGAGGGCGAACCGATCAGGCAAGACGACGTCGCCCGCATGTTCAACATCAGCAAGATTCCGGTGCGCGAAGCTTTGAAGCGGCTCGAGGCAGAGGGATTCGTGGCATTTCAGCGAAACAAGGGCGCAATTGTCGCCAGCATGTCGGAACCGGAGATCGTGCAGATTTTCGAGGTCCGAGCGATGCTGGAATCGAACGCAATTCGGCTTTCCCTCCCCCACATGAACGAGAAGACCTTCGATAAGGCGCAAGCAAGTTGCGACTCCTTTGCGAAGGAAACCGACGTCGGCCGCTGGGCGGAACTAAATTGGGAGTTCCATTCCAGTCTTTATCTAGACGCCGGGCGACCATATCTCCTCCGCATGATCCGGTCGGTTAACGATCGCATCGAACGCTATCTGCGAGTTCAGCTGACGATTTCCGGCGGTCATGAGCTTGCGGATCGAGAACATCGCGAAATCCTGGCCGCCTGCCGCGCTGGCGAGACCGAACAGGCCGCAAAGTTGGTCTACGATCATATTATGAACGCCTGTCAATCGCTTCAGAAACACCTTGCGATCGGCAAGGTGCGCGCTGGCTGAGCCACTGGCTTGCTGTCAGTCACGATTGCCGACGGCCTTTGCCCATATTTTGTCAACTAACGGTATCAGGCAGCTTTTCCTCGCGCCGCGCGATCAAATCCTTGAGACCTTCGGCGATGCCGTCGTCGAGCTTCGGCTCCTGGTAGTCGGCGAGCATGTTGCGCGCCCTTTCGCGGCCGCGCGTGTCGTGATCCTTCGCGCCCTCGGCTGTCCATTGTTCGAAGGAATTGAAGTCCATGATGCTCGGCATGAAGAAGGCGCGCTCGAAATGCTCGAGCGTGTGCTGCGTGCCGAGAAAATGCCCTTGCGGACCGACCTCGCGGACCGCCGCCATGGCCTCCTTGAAATCGTCGAAGGGAACGCCGCCGGCATATTTGTACCAACCGACGAGCTGTTCGCAGTCGGTGGCGAATTTCGAATAGCCGCAGGTAAGGCCGGCTTCAAGCCAGCCGGCGGAGTGCCAGATGTAATTGGCGCCGGCGAGGATCGCGGCATGCATAAGCATGTTCGCCTCGTAGCCGGCCTGGGCGTCGTTGAGCTTGGAGCCGACGTGGAAGCCCGAGGTGCGCCACGGCAGTTTGTATTTCCGCGCCAGCGCACCCATCAGATACATCATCTGCGCGGCCTCCGGCGTGCCCCCCATCGGGGCGCCGGTCTTCATGTCGACGGTCACCATGAACTGGCCATAGATCTGCGGCGAGCCGGGACGGATGAGCTGGGTGAAGGCCACACCGGCGAGCGCCTCGGCATTCACCTGCGCGACCGCGCCGACGGCGGAGGCCGAGGTCGAGGCGCCGCAGAGCGCAAACGGTGCCAGGATCAGCGGCTGGTTGTGGCGGGCATAGACCCGCATCGCGTCGAGCATGGTGGCGTCCCACACCAGCGGCGAATTGCAATTGGTGATCGCCACCAGCACCGGATTGTCGCGCACGAACTCCTCGCCGAACACGATCGCAGCCATCGCCATCGTGTCTTCGGCCCGCTCCTTCGACGTCACGATGCCCATGAACGGCTTGTCGGAGTGCTTGAGCGCCGAATGAATGATGTGGAGGTGCCGCTTCGGCACCGGGATCTCCATCGGCTCGCAGATGATCGAGCTCGACGAATGCAGCGTCGGCGCCATGTAGGCGAGCTTGTGGAAATTGTTGAGGTCGTTGAGCGTGCCGTAACGCCGCTTGTTGTCGAGGTCGCGCACATAAGGCGCGCCATACATCGGCACGAAGATCGAGTTCTTGCCGCCGACGCGAACCGTACGCTCGGGGTTGCGCGCATTGAGCGTGAATTCCGGCGGGACCTTCGAGACAAGCTCCATCAGCAGCGCGCGATCGATGCGGACG
>NZ_RZSR01000735.1:0-3069 GCF_004023265.1 Mesorhizobium sp. M1A.F.Ca.IN.020.06.1.1 | reverse complement strand
CGCCCGCACCGGCCGCGCCATGATCGCCGAATTCCCGGCCGGCACGCTGGGGGAGCGATCGTGGGCCAAGACGGAGATTGACCAGGCGCGGCTCGAATTCGAGTCGCTCGCCCGCCATATCGGCGATCTTGCGGACGCGCTGGCCGCTAAGGCCGACAACGCGCCGGCCGAGATCAGCGCCGACATGCGCATGGGAGCGGGACTGCCGATGGATGGCGGTAGCCTGCTCGGCAAGCACCCGGGTGCCGCCGAGGCCGAGCCGGCAAAAATGCCGGAGGAACATCTGCTGCACCTGATCCTGCAGGATTGCGCCAGCTGCCATTCGAAGTTCCGGCAAAAGGAGAAATAAAAGAGGCGCAAACGCATTGGTCATCACACCGGGCCGGACGTAGAACTCCCCGGCCCTCGCCCCATAGGACCATTGCTCTGTGCCATCATGTTCCGCAACGGCTTCCGCTCGCGCGAATCAGTGCCCGAGCCCTACGGTGTCGCCAGGACGTCCGCTTTCAGGAAAAGGCGAAATTCCTTCCCACGACCGCGATGGGCCGCGAAGTCTGCACTCTACCATCCTAAGCCCTTCGCTATAAGTGGCGACCCATACCGTTGGATTACGTCCTCTTGTCATCTCCATGACTGCTACGCCTCACGTGGTGGCCGCCGAATTTATCGCACAACCAGCAGAAGACGCCCACTGTTACGGATGAGTTCCGGCGCCAATATTGCGCGCTTGCCAGCGATCGCACTTCGCAAATCGTGCACGGAAGAGACCGGCTTGCGGTTGACCGCCACGATCATGTCGCCGGTCCGCAGCCCCGCTCTTGCCTAAGTGCCTGAATTCGCGATTGAGCTGAACAAAATTAATGGCCGCCGGCGCCGCCGGGACCGTTGAGAAATTGGAACCCAAAACAAGGAGTTTTTTGGAGACGGAGGACAGCAATGGACCGACAGACGTTTTCGCCGATCATTCCTTCCCTTGCTCCCGAGATGTCAGACCTTTCGCTCGACCGGCTCGACGCAGTTGCCCCGCTGCCTGGCGGCCCTTGCAATGATGACCACCGGCAGCTGGTCGAGCGACTGAGCGCGTGAGGCTAAGAAGGAGGGCAGACAGCCGTCAGCTCTGAACGGCGTTTGGCTTGGTCAAGGGCGGGCCGACGCCCGCTTCCTGGCGCGCTGGACTTTGTCGAAAAGCGAGAAGGCGCAGTCGCGGTTCGACGTTGGCACCGAAGCTAACTGCGCTTTTTCGCGAATGCCCACACCATTAGCGGGTACTCTTCGTCATTGCTGAGATCCCGCCACAGGCCGTAGGCCCGCACCGGCCCGCCGATATGCGCTCTCGCGCAGGCCTTGTTGCCCCAGCCGAAGACCTGCACGTCATTTTCTGCGAAGCCGCCCTCGATCATGACCTGCTTCAATCCCGCCGGCGTCCAGCGGTTGTAATCGTGCGGCCGGGCATGCACGCGGAACAGGAAAGGCGTCGCGACCATTGCCCATCCGCCTTGTTTGGTCATTGCATGGATGTTGGCCGCGGCCGCGAGCGGCCGCTGGACGTGCTCGAGCACCTGGTCGGCAATGACAATGGAAAATTGCTCGTCGGTGCGGTCCCGGCAGATGTCGAACTCGGGGAAATCAACCGAGCGGTAGTTGGGGCACATCGCCCGCCAGTAGCGGTTCCAGCCGGGTGAGATTTCGATGACGTCGCGGGATTTGCGATTGGCCGCTTCGAGGAAGGCCGTGAAGGCCTCGATCTGGCAAATGCGCAACCAGTTGCGGGAATCGTAGCCGATCAGCCGTTTCACCGCGCGCTTGCCACGGTCCTTCAGCGCGTCGGCAAGGGTCGTCGTCATCTCGACCTCCTCTGCAGCCCGCCTCAGAGACGGTTTTACAGCGAGAAGCGTACAAAAGGATGACGGAAGAGGGGAGCCGGCGCAGAAAACGCCGTCTCCCAGTCACTCAAAGGATCAATAATCGCCGTTGTAGTACCGGTCGTCGCAGGGCGCGGTGTAGATTTGGCCGTAGCGGTCCCGATAGCGGCAGAGCTGCTCGCCGCGGCGCTGCGGGGTCGTCGCGCTGCCGACGACGGCGCCGAGCAGCGCGCCGCTCGCCGCACCGATCACCGTCGACTTGGTGTTGCCGCCAATCGCCTGGCCGACCAGTGCGCCGCCAGCGCCGCCGATCAGCGCGCCGGTGGTGGCACGCTGCTGGCCCTCCGTTTGGGTCTCGCATCCGGCCAGTGCCGCGGTCATCAGCACCTTGTCATCGGTCGTGACGGCGGGCGCATGTCGGACCGTCAGTTTTGTGCCCGGATCATCCCCTCGGCACCAAAGATATGCTTTGGCCAATAACCGATAGCCCTCTGAAGTAAGCGCGGGCTTCGCTATGATGCGCTCGACGATCTCGCCAGTGTGCGCCATAGCTTGGTTCACCAGTTTGTCAGCCTTTTTGGTATAGATGCCACTCATAGCCTTGCTGGTGGCCCTTTCCGTGGCCCACCGGTGTTCGAACTCAGCGCCCAGCGCGAGCAGTTCGCGGTCCGGATGGTTCTCAGGCCTTGCATCCTGTGAGAATGAGATCGGACCGGGATAAGCCGAGGGTTTGACGTGAGCAACCCAACCTGGTTTATCGCCTGCCGGTGTCATGAAGCCGTTCATTGCTTCCGACAGTTCATGTGCAAGGCGAACGGCGCGCTCGTCTGGCGTCTCGACGGCCTGTGAGGCAAGAGCGCTTCCTGCGCCCGCTATGGCCGGCAGCGAGGCTAGGCCAGTCAGCAAAAGGCGGCGGTTCAGGTTAGCTGTAGGCAAAGCTCCGCCATCCGCCGGAGCGGTCATATTCTCAGACACTTTGGGTTGCCCCCCTTGGGCTCGCGGCGTGATTGCCGCAGAGGTAAGCGTGGCAAAACGTTTTATTGTCAATAAATTTTTTATATGTCTGGCAACAATTAACTGGATAAGCTACTTTGAGGGGACAATGGAAATGACGCCGGATCAATGCCGCGCCGCGCGCGCGCTCATCAAATGGAACCAGCAGCGCCTCGCCGATGCCGCCGGGATCGGAATTGCGACGCTCACCCTC
>NZ_RZSR01000734.1:0-3069 GCF_004023265.1 Mesorhizobium sp. M1A.F.Ca.IN.020.06.1.1 | reverse complement strand
TGCGGACACCAAAGGCCTTGGAATCGCCGAACGATTGGAAGTTATCGCCCCGCATCCACTCGCGCGGCTCTCCTTCGACAATGTGCGCGTTCCGGCTTCCGCCCTGATCGGCAAACCCGGCGACGGTTTTCGGATCGCCATGTCGGTGCTCGACGTCTTCCGCCCGACGGTGGGTGCCGCGGCGCTCGGCTTTGCTCGAAGAGCGTTGGACGAAAGCATCAAAAGGGTGTCCGAGCGAAAACTGTTCGGCGCGCCGATGGCCGAACTGCAGATGGTGCAGGGCCACATCGCCGACATGGCGCTGGATGTCGACGCCGCCGCCCTGCTCGTCTATCGCGCCGCCTGGACTAAGGATATGGGCGCCGCCCGCGTCACTCGCGAGGCGGCAATGGCCAAGCTGTTCTCCACGGACAAGGCGCAGGAAGTGATCGACAAGGCGGTGCAGCTGCATGGCGGCGACGGCGTGCGCAAGGGCCACATCGTCGAGAGCCTCTATCGCGAGATACGCGCGCTGCGCATCTATGAGGGCGCTTCCGACGTGCAGAAAGTGGTGATCGCCAGGCAAGTGATGGGAGCGGCGTGAGATCATGCTTGCGGACCGCATTTCACTTAAGGGAGGCTAGACATGCACACGATCCTGCAGCCGGAAGGCTGGGCCAAACCGATCGGCTATGCCAACGGCGTTGCCGCGCGTGGCCGGCTGGTCTTCATCGGCGGCCAGGTCGGCTGGAATGCCGAGTGCCGGTTCGAGACCGACGATTTCGTCGATCAGGTGCGCCAGACCCTCACCAATGTCGTCGCCGTTCTCGCCGAGGCCGGCGGGGAGCCGCAGCACATCACCTCGATGACCTGGTATTTTACCGACAAGGCCGAGTACCTCGCCAACCTCAAAGGGATCGGCGAATCCTACCGCGCCGTCATCGGCCGGCATTTTCCGGCGATGGCCGCCATGCAGGTGGTGGCGCTGGTCGAGGACCGGGCGAAGGTGGAGATACAGGCAATCGCAATTATTCCGGAGTGAGCCGGAGGCGCTACTGGCTTCTATTTCGCAATGGCCTGAAGCGGCGAAGGCGGCTACGCCAACTCGGCGCTGACGCTCGAGGGATCGTATCTGCCTTCCGTCCGTCAGCATGGCCGTGACAGTACGGCAACGGCCGCTTGGCTGCCGGCACAATTTGTGATCAGATGATCATACCCGCGTTGGCGGATATTCGCACATAAACTTTGCCGGCTCCCAAGGAAGCAAAAGCGTGGCTCTGGGCTTCGAACCAATATCGGGACGCATCACGGTCCAGGATGGCGTCTACCAGCAGCTTCGCCATGCCCTGATGGTCGGCAGCTTCGATCCCGGGCAGGTGCTGACCATCGCCTCGCTGGCGGAGGCTTTCGGCACCTCAAATATGCCGGTGCGCGAGGCATTGCGGCGGCTGGCGGCGGAGAACGCGCTGGAAATCTCGCAGAACGGCTCAGCCTGCGTGCCCGCGGTGACTCGAGCGCGGCTCGACGACCTCTGCCGAGCCCGGCTCGCCGTCGAGGGGCTGGCCGCCGAGCTTGGCGCGCCGCGCCTGACCGCAGCCGAGATCGGCTTGCTGCAAAGGGTTACTGACGACCAGCGGGCGATCGGCCGCGACGGCAGCATCTACGAGCTGATCGCCAAGAACCAGCAGTTCCACTTCACCATATACCGCGCCTCCGGCTCCGATGTGCTGTTTCAGCTGATCGAGACGCTGTGGCTGCGCTTCGGTCCGTACATGCGGCTGTTGTCCAACCATGTCGCGCCGCTGATGCGCGCCGGCACCATGGAGCCTTCGGGCCGGCACGCCGCGATCATAGCGGCCATCAAGGACAAGGATTTCACCCGCGCGCGCGACGAGGTGGTGGCCGATATCACGGCGACACAAGCGACTTTGCGGGCGATCTGTCCTGACGTGCCGGAGCCCAGACCGGTCGATTTTGCCGCTTTCGGAAGGGCGCCTTGATAGGCGGCCGCCGCAGAGTGGCTTTGAAGCCGCCTGGGCCAAGCTCCTGGACCAAGAGAACAGCCGGATTTTGAGGTGCTGACCCGCATTTCTTCAGCCGCGGCGCATTGATCCCTGTCCGTATTTGTGATCACATGATCACAGGGAGCGAGACAGCGAATGTCCGGCTATTTTCTCTATCATTCGATCGGCACCTTCCCCGGCAAGGCCGAGCGAATGGCCGCCTCGCTGACGGATTTCTCGAACATCTGGTCGGCGGAAGACGACGGTCAGTGGCCTGCCGCGCTTGCGGGGCGGCAACGCTTCATCGATGCCTGGAGGCGGCTGATCGAGGCGCCGCAAGGCACGCTGACCACGGCCGAGAATGTCACCGCCGCGCTCTATAGCCTGATCGGTGGCTTGCCGACGGAGCGGCTGGCGGGAAAGCGGCTGCTGGTCGCCGCCGACTGTTTTCCGAGCCTGCATTTCCTGCTGGCGGGCTTGGGAGAGCGTTTCGGCTTCACCCTCGACACCGTCCCATTGCGGCCTGGCGAGACCTGGGTTCGCGACCAGGATTTCATCGACCGCTGGCAGGCGGATGTCGGGCTCGCGCTCATTACCTTCGTCACCTCGACGGCCTCGCACCGCTGCGATGTCGGCCGCCTCGCCGCGCATGGCCGCGCCGTGGGCAGCATAGTCGGCGTTGATGTCACACAGGGCATCGGCGTGGCGCCGTTTTCGGTTGCCGCGACGCCGGTCGATTTCGTCGTCTCGACTTCGCTCAAATGGCTGTGTGGATCCTCCGGCGCCGGCATTTTGCAGGTCGCGCCTGACCTTCTGGCGTCCTGCCGGCCGGAGTTGCGGGGCTGGTTCAGTCAGCCGAACCCGTTCTCCTGGGACCTCGACGCTTTCACTTACGCCGACGATGCGCGCCGCTTCGATCATGGCACGCCGGCGATCCTGGCAAGCGTCGCCTCGCTGCCCGGACTGGAGTGGGTGGAACAGACCGGAATCGACGTCATCCGCGCGCAGAATGCCGGGCTCGTCGAGCGTATCATCGGTGCCGCATTGGAAAATGGCTGGGAGGTCCGCTCGCCGCTCGATGCCAGTG
>NZ_RZSR01000733.1:0-3070 GCF_004023265.1 Mesorhizobium sp. M1A.F.Ca.IN.020.06.1.1 | reverse complement strand
ACTCCATCCCGTGATGCTCGCCGATCCAGGCGGTCTCGAAGCCCGCCTCTTCCGCCAGTAGGACCAGCTCACCCAGCTCGCGCAACAACTCCGAATGCGGCTTGACGAGATCCGAGCGTTCCATATGCACGAAGAGCGAGAACTTCATCCCTGGTCACCTGTATTGAGGACGACGGTCCTGGCGAGCGGCCTTACCTCGCCTTCGACCTCGTTGCCGACATAGACGCCGAATGCGTCTTCAGTGCATTCGCGCACATAGCGGGTGAGCATCGAGCGGATGGCCGGATCGGCGATCTTCAAGCCGTCGATCGCGTCGATGTCGATCAGCCGGATGCCTCGATCGCTGGAAGCCGGCACGTCGAAGGTACCGCGATAGTAAACATGGGTGCGCGAGGGATTGCCCGCGTCGTCCCATACGGCGAAGAGGAAGCCGAGCTGGGCCTCGATGGCCTTTGCGGCCAGAAGCCCGTTGAGGCTCTTGCCGTCGCTTGCCGAGCCCAGCCCCCGGCCGCGCGGCAGTTCGAGGAAGCCGTCCGGCGTTTCGAGGAACAGGATACGGCCGCCGTTTTCGAGGATGGCGCCGACATCGGTGCCGGGCTGGGCGGCGGCCAGCGCCTCCTGACTGAGCCCGGGCGTGATGTAGGCGCCGCGGCAATAGCCGAGAGGCTGCGAGGTATTGTGCTGGAAGTCGCGGACGCGGCCGATCAGGATCGAATGGTCGCCCGCCTCGACCAACCGCTCCATATCGCAGTCGAAGGTTGCGACCGAGCCGTCGAGAACCGGACTGCCGGTCTTCCCCGGGCGCCAGTCGACCGACGCGAATTTATCCGCTGCCTTCGAGGCGAAGATGCCGGAGGCCGCTTTCTGGGTCTCGTTCAAAATGTTGATGGCGAAGCTCTTCGATGTCGCGAACACCGGATGACCGAGCGCCTTGTGGGCGATGCAGACCAGCACCAGCGGCGGATCAAGCGACACCGATGTGAACGAGTTGGCGGTGAACCCGCGCGGCTCGCCTTCCGCGCCGATCGTGGTGACGATGGTGACGCCTGTTAGGAAGGAGCCGAGCGCACGCCGGAACTCGCCGCTGTCGAAGCTGGCGTCCGCTGCTGCTCCTTGCTCCAGGCTTTCACCTTCGTTCAGGAACTCGGCGATGCATCGTGAGGTGAGATCCGGTGCCGCCGCCGCCATCATGTGCCTTTGGCCGGCGAGAACGGTGCAGCGGCCATGCGGCGCGAGCCTGGCCATGGCGGCCGACATTGCCGGCGAGGAGTTCTTGTCCTCGGAGCCGGTGATGAACAGCGCCGGCATGGCCAGGGTCTGCAGGCGCTCGGCGTGGTCGCCGTCGGCACGGGCGAACAGGCGATAGGTGCGGGCGTAGCCTTCGGGATCGACCTCGCTCAACGCTGCCGCCGCCTTCCCGGCCGCCGCCGTGAGCTCGGCCGGAACCGGATCGCCGAACCAGCGGGCGATGGTCTGGGCGACCCCCGCCGCATCGCCGTGGCCGGTGAGCGCCGCCGCGCGCTCGAGCACGGCTTGGGCCAGATCAGGCGGACGACGGAACACGGCATTGAGCGACACGACACGGCGGATGCGCTCCGGCGCTAGCAGCGCGAGTTCCTGCGCGACCAAAGCCCCCATCGAGTGACCGACGACGGACACCTTGTCGAGGCCGAGATGATCGAGCAGCCGGATCGCCTGCGCGGCATAGTCGGCGAGTTCCGGCTCCTGCGGCGGCAGCGGCGAGCGGCCGTGGCCAAGCATGTCGATGGCGATCAGGTCGAAGCGGTCAGCCATCCGCTGGATCTGCGGCTGCCAGATCGTCGCGTTCATGCCGACGCCGTGGATGAACAGCACCGGCGCGCCCGATCCGGCGCGGATAAAGCCGGTTCCGTCGGGCGCGGCTGCCCGGGTCCATCCAGGTGCGACGGCGTCAGCCATGCAGGTCGCCCACTTCCTTGAGGTCCTGATAGCGGTCGCCGATGCGATGGTGAGGACGGCCGCCGATCGAAGCACCGAGCGCCACGACCAACTCGTCCGGCGCCGGTGCGTCGCCGATCTGGAAATGCACGGTCAGATAGTGCGAGCGGCGGCCCTCGTCATTCTTGTCCATCAGCGGAATCATGATCGGTGTGTTCGGCCCACCACGCAGATTGGTGAAGGCGAGATAGGTCTTGGCGGCGACGGCGCGGCGATAGTGATTGCCGAAATGCAGTGTGTGGATCAGCGCCGAGGCATGCTCGATCTCGCCCGACGTGCCGCAGATCGCGGCCTTGCCGTAGCCCTCGATCGCCTCGGCCGAGCCGGCGGCGGCAACGATCTCGCGGGTCAGGGTTTCTCCAAGCACCGGCGCAAAGGCGCGGATCTCGGGCGAAAGATCCTCGATGAAGCCGCGACCCGCCCAGGGGTTCGTCAGCACGGCGGCGACGCCGATCAGGCGCAGCGGCTTGGATGCTGCCTTGCCGCCTTCGATCAGCGTGTTCTCGCTGTAAGTGACGATCTTGCGAATGGCCGGCTGCATGGAAACCTCTGTCAGGTGGCGCTCGAGAAAACGCCAACTTCTCTGTCGTCTTATGGTATACCATAGTATGGAGCACCAAATACCTTGTCAACCGGCCATGGAATCTGTTTTCGTGGCGGCCAAGGGAGCAGAGACATGCAGGACGACACGCTTCGCATCGATCGCAGCGCCAAAACCTTGAGAACATTGGCCCTTGAGCGCATGCGCGAGGCCATAATGGATTTTCATTTCCAGCCCGGCGAAAGGCTGGTCGAGCGGCCGCTTTGCGACCAGCTCGGCGTCAGCCGATCGGTTGTGCGCGAGGTCCTGCGGCAGCTGGAGGCTGAAGGCCTTGTGCAGATGATCCCCGGGCATGGACCGGCTGTGGCCAAACCGGATATCGGCCGCACCGACGAGATCTATGAGCTCAGGGCTTTGCTCGAGGGCATCGCGGCGCGCGCCTGCGCGCAATCGGCCACCAATGGCCAACTGGCCGTACTGGAGCACGCCCTCGGCGAGCTCTTCGAGGCCTGGGCCTCGGGCAAGCCGCCGGCAGTGATGCGCGCGACGACG
>NZ_RZSR01000732.1:0-3085 GCF_004023265.1 Mesorhizobium sp. M1A.F.Ca.IN.020.06.1.1 | reverse complement strand
GGCCAGATCCCAGACCGGGGCGATGGCGAAAGTGTGCAGTCCGAAAACATTCATATCAGCCTCGTTGCTCGTGCGCCGCCGCGGCGGCCGTGTCGCCGCCGCCGACGATGCGGCTGACGACTTCGTTCATGTTGGTTTTGGCGGTGACGAGATCGGCATCCGCCCTGCCGTGGCGCAGCACGACGATGCGATCGGTGACCGACAGCACGTCGTTCAGCCGGTGCGAAATCAAAATGACGGCGATGCCTTCAGACTTCAGCCGCCGGATGAGATCGAGCACGCTCTGCACCTCGCGCACGGCGAGCGCCGCCGTCGGCTCGTCCATGATGACGAGCTTCGGGCTGAAGGTGAGCGCCCGCGCAATCGCCACCGTCTGCTGCTGGCCGCCGGAGAAGGAGCCGACGGAACGACTGATCGACGGCAAGTGCGCCCCGAGCCGCTCGATCATCCGCGCCGCCTGCCGATCCATCTCGGTCTTGTCGACAAAGCCGGGGAAGAGGCCGAGCAGCCTTTTCGTCGGCTCGCGGCCAAGGAAGATGTTGGAGGCCACGTCCTGCTGCTTGGCCAAGGACAGATCCTGGTAGATCATCTCGATGCCGAGCCGGCGCCGCTGGCCGGGGTCGAGGGCGAGGATGTCCTTGCCGTCGAACTCGATCGAGCCGGTGTCGGCGCGGTAGATGCCGGTGATGGTCTTCATCAGCGTCGACTTGCCGGCGCCGTTGTCGCCGACCAGCCCGACCACCTCGCCGGCTGCGACCGACAGGTCGACGCCATGCAGCACGTCGACCGCCCCGAAGCTTTTGCGGATCTTGTGGAGCGAAAGCAGGGTCATACGCGCGACTCCTTCCGCACCTGATATTGGTCGATGAAGACCGCTAGGATCAGCACCGCGCCGATCGCCATTTGCTGGTAGTAGGACTGCACGGCAAGCAATGTCAGCCCGTTCTGCAGCACGCCCATGATCAGCGCGCCGATCATGGTGCCGAGGATCGAGGCGCGGCCGCCGAACAGGTTGGTGCCGCCGATGATCGCCGCGGTGATCGCGGTGAGTTCGTAGTTGATGCCGGCGGTCGGGTCGCCCGCATTGACGCGGGCGGTGAACAAGAGACCCGCAAGCCCGGCGAGCGCGCCGGAGAGCGTGTAGATGATGCGGCGATGCTGCTCGACGCGGATGCCGGCGGCGCGCGCCGCGCCCTCGCTGTCGCCAAGCGCCAAAGTGTGTCGGCCGAAGCGCGTATAGGCAAGCACCGTATGCGCGACGATCGCCGTCAGCACGAAGATGATGACCGGCATCGGAATGCCGAGCGGCCTCCCTTGCCCGATATAGACGATCTCCGGCGGCAGGCCGTAGATCGCCCTGCCCTGCGAGATGACGAGCGCCAGCCCGCGCGCAAGGCCCAGCATGCCGAGCGTGACGATGAAGGCGGGCACGAAGGCGCGGGTGACCAGTTGGCCGTTGATGTAGCCGGCGATACTTGCGGCCAGAATGCAGGCGATCACCGCGAACACCGACGGCCAGCCGAGATTAACGGCGACGAAGGCTCCCGCCACGCCGGCGAGCCCCATGACCGATCCCAGCGACAGATCGAGCCCACCGGAACCGATGACGAAGGTCGCGGCGATCGCCAGCACGCCGATCGTCGATGTCGCGAGCAGGATGTTGAGGAAATTGCTGAGCGACAGGAAGAAAGGCGACAAAAGCGCCATCGCCGCGCTCAGCAGCACAAGCACCAGCAGCGACTCCAGCCTGATGTGGAGCCTCTCGACGGATGCGCGCTGCACCCGAGCCCAAAACCCGGGCTGCGCCGTTTCGGAAGCCATGGTTTTCACCCTTCTGGGTAGGGGACTAGGGGAATAGGGAAGTGAGTCTAGGAAGTGCAAACCTTCCTCTTCCTACTCCCCTACGGACCTACTCCCCTAGTCCCTTCTCTTGCTACTTCACGTATTGCAGCATCGGCTCCTTGCCGGCGTCGAGCACGTCCTTGGTCAGCACCAGGGTGGGCACCGCGATGCTTTCCTCGACCTTCTCGCCGGCCAGCGCCTTCTTGACGTTCTCGACCGCCTGCTTGCCGACGAGATAGGGAAGCTGGGCGACGGAAGCGTTCAGGCGGCCTTCCTTGATCGACTTCACGGCGTCGACATTGCCGTCCACGCCGATGATCGTCACCTGCTCGCCTTTGCCGGCGGCGTAGACCGATTCCACGGCGCCCAACGCCATGCCGTCGTTGGCGCAGAAGATGGCAACCAGATCGGGATGCGCCGTCAGTGTGTCGGTGGCGATCGAGGCGGCCTTGCCGCGATCCCAATCGCCCGGCAGCGAGGCGACCACCTCGAGCCCCGGCGCCAGTTCCTTGAGCTTGTCGGCAAAGCCCTTGGCGCGCTTCTCGCCGGTGATGTTGCCTGAGAGACCCTCGATCACCAGCACCGGACCCTTGGCGTCCTTGCCAAGCTTGGAGACGAGATATTCGGCCCCTTGCGCACCCGCGGCGACGTTGTCGGAACCGATATGGAAGGTGACCTTGACGCCTTCCTTGTCGAGAACCGCCTGGTCAAGATTGTTGTCGAGATCGACGATCTTGATGCCGGCATCCTGCGCCGATTTCAGGCAGGGCAAGAGGTTGGTCGAGTTGATGGCGGCGGTGATCATCGCCACCGGCTTGCGCTCGAGCATCGTGTTGCAGAGGTTGAGCTGCGGCTCGGCCGCCTGGTCGCTTTCGGCCGCCTGCTGGAAGTATTTCACGCCGGCCTCCTTGGCGCCGTCGGCGACGCCCTGCGCCATCGCGCCCCAGAACGGATTGGCCAAGGTCTTCATCAGCACGCCATATTCGCCGTCCTCGGCCTTAGCAGCGCCGACCGCGGCAAACGTAAGCGCTACGCCCAACGCGAGAGTAAATCGATTTATCTTTGTGGAAAGCGATGTCATTCCATCCTCCGTTTGTTGTTTTGCGCCGGATGCCTCGGCCAGGGCCGGCACTCTTCTTCCGTTTTCGACAATGGGGGTTATTGTCGATCTCCTCCCCCGGAATGCGGGACGCTGCCTGGCGAGCCAACGGATTCCCGCATGAACACCTTGCAAGGTTCGAGC